>NZ_JBQDLF010000005.1:106077-119660 GCF_052095815.1 Brachybacterium sp.
GTTGGGGGCCCTGCCCCGCCGGGTTATTGGCGGCCCTCCCGCGCGGGGCCCTGGGTGTTGATCCCGGCGCGGCCCCCCCCCGCGGGGGGGGGGCCCCGGGGCGGTGGCCACGCTCACGCGCGGCCGACGGGATCGGACCCTGGAAGGTCCGGCCCCGGTGTGGTCAGCTGCCGACGCGGAAGCGGACGAAACCGGTGATGGTGCCGCCGGCCTCCTCCACGATCTTGCCGACGGACTTCTTCGGATCCTTGGCGAAAGCCTGGTCCAGGAGGCAGTTCTCCTTGAAGAAGCCGTTCAGACGACCCTCGACGATCTTCTCAATCGCCTTCTCGGGCTTGCCCTCGTTCTTCGCGGTCTCCTCGGCGATGCGACGCTCGTTGGCGACCTGGTCCGCGGGGACCTCATCACGGGAGAGGAAGGCGGGGGTGAACGCAGCGATGTGCATGGCGACGTCGCGCGCGACCTCTGCACCGGCCTTGTCGGTGGCGACCAGCACGCCGACCTGCGGGGGCAGGTCCTTGTTGGTGCGGTGCATGTACGAGGACACGGACTCGCCGGAGACGCGACCGATACGACGCACCAGGATCTTCTCGCCCATGGTGGCGCCGGCGTTGGTCAGGGCCTCGCCGAAGGGGGTCGAAGCCAGGTCCTCGGGCTCGCTGGCCCCGGACTCGACGGCCGCGGCCACGGCCTCGTCGCCCAGGGCGACGAACTTGTCGTTCTTGGCCACGAAGTCGGTCTCGGAGTTGAGCTCGACGAGGGTGCCGGTCTGGCCGCCCTCGGTGTCGCGGATGTCGACGGCGATGAGGCCCTCGGACGCGGTGCGACCTTCACGCTTGGCGATGCCCTTGAGACCCTTGACGCGGATCAGCTCAACGGCCTTGACCTTGTCGCCGTTCGCCTCGTCGAGCGCCTTCTTGACGTCGAGCATGCCCGCGCCGGTGGACTCGCGGATTTCCTTGATGTCTGCTGCCGTGTAGTTGGCCATGTTCCTCTTCCTTGTCAGAGCTGCTGCGGGAGGGGCGGGGGCGGCGTGCGCCTCCCCGTGGAGGGGCCCGGGAGCGACGCTGTCGTTCCCGGGCCCGTGGGTCACTCGGCGGCGGGGGCCTCGGAGGACTTCTCCTCGGTGGACTCCTCGGCGGGAGCATCCTCGGACGGAGCCTCAGCTGCGGGGGTCTCCTCGACTGCGGGGGTCTCCTCTGCGGCGGGGGTCTCCTCAGCAGCGGCGACGGACTCCTCGGCGGGAGCGTCCTGCTGCTGGACCTCGGACTGCTTGAGCAGCTCCTGCTCCCACTCGGCCAGGGGCTCGGCCGCGACGGCGGAGACGTTCTTCTCGCCACCGGTGCTCTTGGCGTGGCGCTCCTGCAGACCAGCAGCCACGGCGTCCGCGATCACGCGGGTCAGCAGGGTGACGGAGCGGATCGCGTCGTCGTTGCCCGGGATCGGGTACGTGATCACGTCGGGATCGCAGTTGGTGTCCAGGATCGCGACGACCGGGATGTTGAGCTTCTGAGCCTCATCGACCGCGAGGTGCTCCTTGTTGGTGTCCACGACCCAGAGGGCCGAGGGCGCCTTGCCCATGTCGCGGATGCCGCCGAGGGTCTTCTCGAGCTTGTCCTTCTCGCGGCGCATCATCAGCAGCTCCTTCTTGGTGCGGCCGGAGGCGGCCACATCCTCGAAGTCGATCTGCTCGAGCTCCTTGAGGCGGTTCACACGCTGCGAGACCGTCTGCAGGTTCGTGAGCATTCCACCGAGCCAGCGCTGGTTCACGAAGGGCATGCCCACACGTGTGGCCTGCTCCTGGACGGACTCCTGAGCCTGCTTCTTGGTGCCGACGAACAGGATGGTGCCGCCGTGGATGACGGTCTGCTTGACGAAGTCATATGCCTTGTCGATGTACGTCAAGGTCTGCATGAGGTCGACGATGTAGATGCCGTTGCGCTCGGTGAAGATGAAGCGACGGACCTTCGGGTTCCACCGACGGGTCTGGTGACCGAAGTGGACGCCGCTCTCGAGGAGCTGGCGCATGGTGACTACTGCCATGATGATGCCTCTGTTCTCCGGGCCTGGGCTCGCACGGCGCGCCCGTGGGCGTCCGCAGTCATCGCGCAGGACCTGCATTCTCGGTTGTTCCCCCACCACCGGACGGTGTGGGGCCTGGTGCCCGGGTGCCGGCCGCCTCGGAGCATCCCGCACACGAGGTGCGAGAACGGCCGAGGACCGTTGGCCGACGAGCCCTGATGGGCACGCGAAGTCATCCGGACGGACCGGATGCTGAGAAGAGTCTATCTGACGCAGCAACCTGCCCGAGCGCGTCGTGCGTCACCTCGCGACCGCGATGCATGCTCCTCACGGGCTCGTCAACGGCTCATCGCGGGCATGTCGCGGGCTCGTCCCTGTCTTGTTGCGCGGACTCGTTGCGGGGACTCGTTGCGGGGACTCGTTGCGGGGACTCGTCGTGGAGAATCATTGCAGGGACTCGTCGCGGAGAGTCTTTGCGGAGACTCGTTGCGGACGCTGGTTCGCCGACGGTTCCTCCACAGCGACGCGCCATCCACAGCACGACCTGGACGCGAGCGGCCGGCGGACACTGCTGAGGAGGATGGCGCTCATGGCCATCTCATTCCTCGCCCCGTCTCCGGCTGCCGTGCTGCGTCTGGGGCTGGTGAGTCTGCTGCTGCTCTTCGCGGGTGTCGCGCCCGCGCAGGCGGATGCGCCGCCGTGGCAGTGGCCGCTCCCCCCTCCCCATCAGGTGATCGCGCCCTTCGAGGCACCGGAGCATCGCTACGGTCCCGGCCACCGAGGAATCGACATCGCAGCGCCAGTCGCGGGCGTCGTGGTGCGCGCGGTGGCTCCTGGCACTGTCAGGTTCAGCGGGATGGTGGCAGGGCGCGGGGTCGTCTCGGTCACCCATGCGGACGGACTCATCTCGACCTATGAGCCAGTGACCGGGACTGTCGCGGCGGGCGATCAAGTGGACACAGGGACGACGCTGGGGACGCTCGTGGACAAATCGGAGCTCTCTCACTGCCCGGGTACCGAGTGCCTCCATCTGGGGGCTCGACGGGGCGAGGACTATGTGGACCCGTTGCTCCTGCTCGGAGGGCGCGGGCCGAGCGTCCTGCTGCCCTGGGCTGATGGGCGATCGGGTGTCGGCGGCGCAGGTGGCGTGCAGCCGCCGACGGGCCCAGGCGCGAGCCCCGTCGGCGGGACTTCCCCGCGACTGGTGCCCTCCGGGGTTCGCGGGGACGCGGAGACGGTCTCAGAGAACGGCAGCGGGACGTGGATCTCGGGAGGTGGAGTCCGCAGCCACCGGCCCGGCCTGCGACAGGCTTCCCGCGCCTGAGCGACAGGCTTCCGTCGCATGAGGACGTCGCATGAGCACGTCGTATGAGCGGAGATCATCGGCTGTCTGACCGGCGGCAGCTCACGCGCGAGGATGGGCCTGATCGATTGTCCGGCGCAAGCGCTCGGCACTGACGTGGGTGTAGATCTGTGTGGTCGCCAGGGAGGAGTGTCCCAGGAAGTCCTGCACGCTGCGCAGGTCTGCTCCGCCTTCGACGAGATGGGTGGCAGCGCTGTGCCGCAGGGTGTGCGGCGAGATGTGCCGGGATATCCCGGCCTCGGACGCGTGACGATCCACCAGGGTGCGCACCGCGCGATCGCCGAGCCGTCCGCCGCGCACACCGAGGAAGAGTGCATCGTCGGCGCCGGCCGCCGCGCCCGCGGCCTCGAGCAGCACCGGCCGACCAGCTTCCTGCCACTGCTCGATGGCCTTGAGCGCAGGGAGCCCGACAGGGACGATCCGCTCCTTGTCTCCCTTTCCGCGCACTCTCACGGTGCGCTGGCCGTGGTCGATGCCGGAACGGTTCAGGGCGACCAGCTCGGAGACCCGGAGCCCGGAGGAGTAGAGCAGCTCCAGGACAGCTGCATCACGGAGCCTCACCGCTCGTTCCACCGGGTCCGGGGGCGCGGCGTCCTGAGAAGTGGCGCCTGCGTGCTCGAGGGCGGGCTCCGGTGCGCTCAACCCATCGAGCAGCTCGCCCGCTTGGTCTCCGGTGAGCACGGTGGGCAGGTGGCGACCTCGCCGTGGTGCGCGCAGCCTTCCCCCGACGTCGTGCGGGATCCGTCCCGTCGCCGCGAGCCAGGAGGTGAAGGTCCGTGCCGCCGCCGCGGAGCGGGCAAGGGTGCTCGCACTCGCCCCGGTGTCGGCCCGCTCCGCGAGCCAGGAACGCAGCGCCGCGACGTCCAGTTCAGCCACGGGGATGCGTTCGGCATCCCGCAGATGTTCGACCAGCCCGGCGACCTCCTGGCGATATGCGCGCACGGTGTGCTCGGAACGTCCCCGTTCGAGGCGGAGGTGCGCGACGAAGTCCTCGACGACAGTCCCCTCTGCGTGCCCGGACTCGGTGCTCATACCCCTCAGTGTCGTGCATCCAGGTCCGTGCCGTGCACCCACGCGAAAGGCAGGCGTGGCGAAACGCAGACGTGGGAGAGGTGAGTGCGCCGCTGGCCGGGCGCGTCGAGATGCATCGTGTCGGGAGCGCGGTGGGTCAGGGGGCGCGCCGGACACGTTCCGCGGTCCGCACCACCAGCCCCAGCAGTCCCAACCGCGCCAGGGCCGCCTCCACCTCCTGAGCGGTGAAGCCGATCTCGTCCGTGAGCCGGGCTGGGGAGATGCTCGACCTCGGCGGCACGGCGTCCAGCACCCTTCTGTCTGCGGGACTGAGCAGGTCCAGCTCATCCTGCACCGCCCAGCTGCCTTCCCCGGCGGCAGGGCCACCGGGAAGCAGATCCAACAGATCCGCTGACTCTGTCACCAGCACTGCGCCGCGTTCCCTGATCAGGCGGTGGCAGCCGGCGCTGGCTGCGGAGGTGATCGGTCCGGGCACAGCTCCGACCGGCCGCGAGAGCTGATCTGCCAGCCGAGCCGTGGACAGCGCTCCGGATCTCCAGGACGCTTCCACGACGACCGTCGCCCGGGACAGGGCGGCGATCAGGCGGTTGCGGGCCAGGAACCGCCATCGGGTCGGGGCGGTGCCCGGGGGCGCTTCGCTGAGGAGCAGGTGCCGGTCTCGGATCCGCTCCAGCAGATCGGAGTTGCCTCGCGGATAGAGCCGGTCCAGGCCTCCGGCGAGGATGGCGAGGGTTGCTCCTCCGTCGGCGGCGAGCGCACCGCGGTGAGCGGCGGCGTCGATCCCGTACGCCCCGCCCGAGACGACGGTACCGCCACCGGCGGCGAAGGCGGCAGCCAGGGAACCGGCGGTGTCTTCGCCATACGGAGTGGAGGCCCGCGAGCCCACCAGGGCGATGCATCGTTCACCGGCCAGCTGGTCGAGCCGGCCCGGCCCCTGCAGCCAGAGGCAATGCGGACGCGTCTCCTGTAGGTCGTCCAACGCTGCAGGCCATTCGGCGTCCTGCGGCGTGAGGATCCTGATCCGTCGCCGCTGGGCATCGTCGAGGATCTCCTCGAGCACGATGGTCTCCAGCCGGGCCCGCCACCGCGAGAGCGCTCGCTCGGCGCGTGAACGGCTCGTTCCCGGGGCGGGATCCGAGGCCTGTGCGGGCAGCTGGCCGCCGAGGGCGCGGTGCAGATCTGTGCTGCTGCCGTGCCGGGCCAGATCGAGAGCCGCCACCGGTCCGAGGAGGGTGCAGGCGAGCATCGCGACCGAATCCGATGGCTCCGCGATCACGGACCAGGTGATCCGGGCCGCACCATCCTGCTCAGCCGATGCCCGGGCGCCGTAGCGGTCCGGCGCGCTCTCCGGTGATGTCGGGGTGGTCATCGTGGTTCTCCTTCGCGCAGGGTGAGGGCAAGTCCGATGTGCTCAGCGGTGGGGCGCAGCGCCCCTGCCAGGTCGGCGAGGGTCCAGGCCAGTCGCAGCACGCGATCGTGCCCGCGCAGGGTGAGCCGGCCCTGTGCCACGGCGTGGTCCAGCAGGCGGCGCTCGGACGGGGCTGGAGAGAACTCCTTCCGCAGCAGCGGACCGGGCAGGTGAGCGTTGGTTGACCACGCCCGGCCCTTGAAGCGGGCGAGCTGTCGTTCACGAGCTGTGGCCACCCGGGCGGCGATCACTTCGCTCGGCTCTGCGAGCTCCGCCTCGACCCGGTGGACATCGACGGGACGGACCTCGACCCGCATGTCGATCCGGTCCAGCACGGGCCCCGAGAGCCGTGCCAGGTAACGACGTCGCTGCAGAGGTGTGCAGCGGCAGAGGTCTCCTTTGCCGTAGGCCATCCCGCAGGGGCAGGGATTCGCCGCTAAGACCAGTTGGAAGCGTGCCGGGTAACGGGTGACCGCTCGGGCCCGGTGGAGAGTGATGTCTCCGGTCTCAAGAGGCTCCCTCAGCGCCTCCAGCACTCGCGAGGAGAACTCCGGTGCTTCATCGAGGAACAGCACCCCGGCGTGGGCACGGGAGATCGCACCGGGCAGGGCGAGTCCCGACCCTCCCCCGACCACGGCCGCGGTGGAGGCTGTGTGATGGGGATTCTCGAAGGGAGGGGATCTCAGCAGTCCGGCACGGGCATCAAAGCGGCCGGCCAGGGAGTGGATCGCGGAGACGGCCAGGGAGTCCGCGCTGCCGAGTCGCGGGAGAATCCCGGGAAGACGGGAGGCGATCATGGTCTTCCCTGCTCCTGGCGGGCCCGTCAGGAGCAGGTGATGCGCGCCGGCGGCCGCGACCTCGGCGGCGCGCCTCGCCTGGGCCTGGCCGATCACATCGGAGAAGTCCAGTGCGAGTCCGCTTTCCGCTGACGCCACCGGTTCGGGAGGCGTCGGAGTGCTCGGGTCTCGCACGGGAGAGGGCGGGACGTCGGCGCCGTAGCGGTGCAGGACGCTGGTGAGGTCGGCGGCGCCATCGATCTCGATCCCTTCCACCAGGCGCGCCTCAGGCAGGTTCTCCTCAGGGACGATGGCGCGGGTGATGCCGAGCGAGCGGGCTGCGAGCAGTGCGGGCAACACTCCTGGAATCGGATGCAGGCGCCCGTCGAGACCCAGCTCCCCCAGCAGCACGGTGTCCGCCGGCACATGGACGAGAAGGTCGCCCTGGGCATCGACCACCGCCATCGCGATGGCGAGGTCGAAACCCGAACCTCGCTTGGGCCGCCAGGCCGGAGTCATGTTGACCGTGATGCGGCGCGAGGCGAGCCGGACCCCGCTGCGGGCTGCCGCGGCGCGCACGCGTTCACGGGCCTGCAGGGTCGAGGAGTCCGGAAGTCCCACCAGGGAGAAGGCCGGCAGCCCCATCGAGACGTCTGCCTCGACCTCGACCAGAGTTCCTTCCAGGCCGGTGAGGCTGATCGAGAGGGTGCGCGCGTGTCCCATCAGGACACCGCCTCGAGATGCTCGAGGGAGAAGGTCCCATCGAGATGGGCGTGCACGGCCACCACATCGATCCGCACATCTCGATGCGGGGTCGATCGCTCCATCAAGTACTCACCCGCGAGGCGTCGCAGCCTTCGGAGCTTATCGGGGGTGACAGCGGCCTGCGGCACGCCGGTGACGAAGGAACGCCTGGTCTTGACCTCGACGAACACCAGCGTGGTGTGCGCGAGGGCGACGATGTCGAGCTCTCCCTGGCGCAGGTGCAGGTTGCGCTCCACGATCTGCCACCCGCAGGCCTGCAGATGCTCCGCAGCAAGGTCCTCCCCCGCCTGCCCGAGCTCGCGGGTGGACATGTCCCGCACGCGTCGTGGCTTGGGCACGGCGACCGGGCCGATGACCGGCGGCTGCGCTGCAGGGCCCGGGATCTGAGGCGGCCTGGGCCCGTCGGCTGCTGCCGAGGCGGCGGGCCGGGGGCGGCGGTCCGGGCGGCGCCCTGCCGAGGGATCAGGAGCTGTGGCGAGACTGTTCATGCCAGTCAGCCTGGTGGGAGCTCAGCGAGCGCGGTACCGGTGCGCGGATCTTGGGGATGACGGAGGGCTGTGGAGGAACGGTCGCGCGCCGCCGCGGTGCGGAACCGCTCGGATCACGCGCCCCTTCGCAGCAAGGCCCGGCGCAGAATGGCCCGGCGCAGCCCGGCTTGGCGCAGCCCGGACCCTCGGCTCAGGGCAGGGAGATGTCCTGCTTGTTGAGCTCCTCGATGTTGACGTCCTTGAACGTCACCACCCGCACCGAACGCACGAACCGGGTGGAACGGTAGATGTCCCATACCCAGACATCCGCCAGCCGCAGCTCATAGAACACCTCGCCGCCGCCGGAGCGAACCTGAAGGTCCACCTGGTTGGCGAGGTAGAACCGGCGCTCGGTCTCGACCACGTAGGTGAACAGGCTGACCACATCGCGATACTCGCGGAACAGCTGGAGTTCGAGGTCTGACTCGTAATTCTCGAGTTCCTGGGCGCTCACCGACGCTCCTTCCCCTCGTACAGGTGCCAATCGTCGTCCCACAGTACGCCAGCGGTGGTCGAGGCTGCTGCCGCCACCAGCGCTGGGTCAGACGGCTCCGGCTCGGTCGGCACAGGAAGCGCAGTCGGCACAGAGAGCGCAGTCGGTACAGAGAGCGTGCGCGTCGGCGACGCCGCTGGAACGGTGGAGCTCAGCCGCCAGCTGCGGCGATGATGCTCATGCGGACCGAGCCGGTCGATGGCTTCGCGGTGCACAGCGGAGCCATAGCCCTTGTTGGAGGCCCAGCAGTAGTCCGGTGCCAGAGCGTCGATCTCGACCATGTGTGCATCACGCGCGACCTTCGCCAGGACGCTGGCCGCCGAGACGCTCGCACAGTCGCGATCTGCGGCGACCCTCAGCTCGACCAGCGGCGCCGGTCCGGAGCCGGTGCTCAGCGCGGCGGAGAGCACATCGACGTCGCCGTCCAGCACGATCGCGTCGATCTCCAGCTCGAGGGCACCGAGCGCGCGCAGCGCGGCACGGGTGAGGGCAGGCATGATGCCGATCTCATCGACCTCTCCGGCACTCGCCCAGCCCACCGAAGAGCCTGCGGCGGTGGCGCGGATAGGGTCCACCAGCGCCTCGCGGCGCCGAGCGGTCAGCTTCTTGGAGTCCCTCACACCCTCGGGGAGTGCCAGGGCTCGACCGTCGACCACCTTGATCGCGCACGCGCCGACGGCGACCGGACCTGCGAGCGCACCGCGGCCCACCTCATCGATGCCGACGACGATGCGAGGCCCGGGCCCTCGACGGGCAGCCAGCGCGAGCTCGAGGTCGAGGGTGGGGGCAGGGCTGCTCACGGCGTCTCGGGAACGGTCGCGAAGGTCTCGCGGCCGTCGTTCAGGCGGTCCCAGCTGCTGGTGGGCCAGAAGATGACCTCGGCCCGGCCGGTGATGTCGGATTCGTCGACGAAGCCGCCGTCTCCCTGGGTCTCATGCCAGGCGGAGTCCGCGGAGGCGTAGCGGTTGTCGCCCATCACCCACACCTTCCCCTCCGGGACGGTGACATCGAACGCGACCTGGCAGGCAGAGGTCTGAGGGTTGATGTAGGGCTCCTCGAGCGGCGTGCCGTTGACCTCCAGGACACCGCCCTGCTCCTCGCAGACGACACGGTCGCCGGACACCCCTATCAGCCGCTTGACCAGGTGGTCCTGGGAGGGGTCCGGCGCGAGGCCCACCATGCTCAGCAGCATCATCACCCGCACCCGCGGGGTGGGGTTCTCCGTGGCGTCGCCCGGGATCCAATCATCGGGGTCCTCGAAGACGATGACGTCCCCGCGCTGCAGGTCGAACACTCCGGGACTGAGCTTGGAGACGAGGATCTTGTCGTTCTCCAGCAGGGTCGGGTTCATCGAAGCGGAGGGGATGTAGAAGGGCTGGATCAGGAAGGTCTTCACCAGCACGGCGATGACCAGGGCGACCGCCATGGTGACCAGGGTGTCGAGCCACAGCGGCATCCGCTGACGGCGGTGGGTGCGCTCGGAGTCGCGCTCCGCGTCGGAGCGGTCCTCACCAGGTGCGGGGTCCGCAGAATCGGACACAGCAGGGCGAGGTTCTTCGGACGCGTTCATCGCGGTGATCCTATCGGCAGATGCTGGGCGTCAGAGGGCACCGCTGCGAGTGAGAGGCCACACGATGCGATCCGCCTCCCCCACGACGCGGTCCAGCGGGACCATCCCACCGCCCGGAGCGCCGAGCAGGTGACGGGAGTCGGTGGAGTCGGCGCGGTTGTCGCCGAGCACGAACATATGACCTGCGGGGACCTGCAGATCGAACTCGATCTCGCTGGGGACCGTGCCCTCGGGCAGATAGGGCTCCTCCAGAGGGACGCCATCCACGGTGATCGCGCCGTTCGGATCGCAGCAGGTGACGCGGTCTCCATCGATCGCAATCACACGCTTGACCCAGTAGCGGTCGCCGTCGGACGCGGACGGGGCGAAGTACCCGATGCCGTCGAAGACCACGATGTCACCGCGCTCCGCGGTGCCGCGCTGCGATCGGTCCGCCAGGAGCACGTCACCGGGCTCGAGGGTCGGCGACATCGACGCCGAGGGGACACGGAACGGCTGGGCGACGAACTCCCGCGCCAGCAGTGCGATCACCAGCAGCAGCACGACGCAGACGGCGGCGGCCACCACCGAGTGGGGCCGCCGCCGTCCGTTCGCGTTGTCGCGGGACATTCCTGAGATCAGGAGTGGTCGCGCTTCTCCTTGATGCGGGCCTTCTTGCCCGTGAGGTTGCGCAGGTAGTACAGCTTCGCGCGACGGACGTCGCCACGGGTGACGACCTCGATCTTGTCGACGGTCGGTGCGTGCACGGGGAACACGCGCTCCACGCCGACGCCGAAGGAGATCTTGCGGACGCGGAAGGTCTCGCCCACGCCGTGGCCCTGACGGCCGATGACGTAGCCCTGGAAGACCTGGATACGAGAGCGGTTGCCCTCGATGACCTTCACGTGGACCTTGACGTTGTCGCCGGCGCGGAACGCGGGGACGTCCTCGCGCAGCGAGGCCTTGTCGAGCTCATCGAGCTTCTGCATGATGCTTCTCCAGCCCTCCGCCTCAGGTCGGACAGCTTCGTTCGTCGAGCTTCCCGAGATGCGGGAGGCCCGTCATGAACTGTCGATCCGGCGAGGAGCGAACTCCCCGTACCGGTGTGCTGGGACTCTGGCGGCGACTCCCATCGCCACGGAACATCCCGACCGCTTGCTGCGCCCCTCCCCTGAGGCAGAGGAGCGCGCGGTGCGCACAAGAGGTCATTGTGCCAGCGCGGGACCAGTCGCGGCAAGCCCCTGACCTCTCGTCGCCGCTGGTCACAGCGTACGGAACTGTCGTCTGCGTCACGCAGGCCGGGCGGCTGCGGGTGTCCGGGTCACTGGAGCAGGTCGGGGCGGCGTTCACCGGTGCGCTGGACGGACTGCTCACGACGCCAGGCGGCGATCTTCGCATGGTCCCCGGAGAGCAGGATCGGCGGCGCCTCCCGGACCATCCCGAGGGGATCGGTCCAGCTGGCGGGCCTCGTGTAGAGCGGGTACTCGAGCAGTCCGTCGGAATGGGACTCCTCGACGAGAGACTCGGCATTGCCGACCACCCCGGGGACCAGGCGCACCACCGCTTCGGTGATCGCGAGCACGGCGACCTCGCCGCCGTTGAGCACGTAGTCGCCCAGGGAAGCGAGCGCCACCTCGCAGCCGATATCGGCGAGATGCTCGTAGACCCGCTCGTCGATGCCCTCGTACCGGCCGCAGGCGAAGATGATCCACTCGCGCTGTGACCATTCCTGGGCGGTGGCCTGGACGAAGGGAGCCCCGGCAGGGTTGGGGAAGACGATCAGGGGCTCGACGTCGACCCCGAGGGATTCCTGGCCCTCGACGCGCACCCCGGCGAAAGCTGCTGCCCAGGGCTCGGGCTTCATCACCATGCCGGCGCCGCCGCCCAGCGGAGAGTCGTCCACAGTGCGGTGGCGGTCATGGGTCCACTGCCGCAGATCGTGCACGTGCAGGTCGACGAGGCCCTCGCGACGGGCCTTGCCGATCAGGGACAGCTCGAGCGGCGCGAGGTACTCGGGGAAGATCGTGATGACGTCGATGCGCATCGTCGGTCTCAGCGCTTCCCGCGCGGGGGTGCGGAGGTCTCCGGCTCCGGGCCCTGCTCGTCCTCGGGAAGGGCGTCGAAGAGTCCGCCGGGAGGATCGGCGATCACCACGCCCGCCTCGATGTCTACCTCGGGCACCAGCTCGTCGACCAGCGGCAGCTGGACCCGACGGCGGTCCAGGGTGCGCACCACCAGCAGGTCCTGTGCCGGGTAGTGCTCCACTCCCATGACGGTGCCGAGCTCACGGCCGTCCACATGGCGCACGATCAGGCCCTTGAGCTGGCTCGGGTACCAGGCCTCGGGGTCCTCGTCGGCCTCCTGCTCTTCATCCACCGCGATCGTCAGGTCCACGCCGCGCAGGGACTCGGCGTCGGTGCGATCAGCGACCTCGTCGAAGCTCACGTACCAGCGGTCCTGCTGGCGCCTGGATCGCCCCACGGTCAGCGTGCGGGCACGGCCGTCGACGTGCACGTCGAAGGCGGTGCCATCCTGCAGGCGCTCCTCGGGCTGGTCGGTGCGCAGGATCAGTGCGACCTCGCCGCGCAGTCCATGCGCTCTGCCGATGGTCGCGACGATGACGTCGAGTGTGCTCATGAGCCTTCTCCGTAGTCCATGCCGTCCTCGCGGGCGGCGTTCGCGCCGATGACGGCGCCGTTCTCGATCTCCCCGGGGTCCGGTGAGGAGTACCCGGCGTCAGTGCAGGCGGTGCTCAGCGCGGTCAGCGGCTGATCCAGGCCGTCCGACCAGGAGTCACCCGCCAGTGCGTCCTGGAACGGAACGCGGACCTGCTCGAGGGCTGTGGCCACCGCGTCATCGTCCACTGCCAGGATCTCCGCGGTCAGCAGGTCCGAGGTCTCCCGCACCTCGTCCATCCGATCCGCAGGGACCTCCCGGGCAGAGAGCCCCACCAGCTTGAACATGTTCGAGGTCAGCACATTGGCGTTGCCGAAATGGGTGAGGGTGCCGGGCGTGTCGAACACATCAGCACAGACCAGGGCCGCCGGTTTGGTGCCGTCGGCTCCTGGACCCACGGCCCAGCTCGCCGCGGCGGAGACTCCGCTGCAGCTGCCGGCCACTCCGTCCCAGGCGATGCGGAAGGCGTCGCCATCCGCCTCGGCGCCCCGCTCGGGCTCCGTGCGGAACCACTCTGACAGTGCCGCTGCGGCCTCTTTCGCCGCCGTGGGGGCTGCGTCGAAAGCACTGTCGATGTCGTCCCCGGTCATCTCATAGAAGAAAGGGTCCGTAGGTCCCGCCTCCGGGGCGGTCGCGGCTCGGTCCAGGGTGGTCCTGGAGAGCGGATCGGTGTAATCCGGATCGCCCCAGAAGGCTGCGCATGCCGCATCGAGGGCGGGGTCCTCGGTGAGCGTCTCCTCCACGGTGCCGGTGCTGGCGGCTCCGGTGCCGGGCACGGTCTCCTCGGTACTCGTGCCACCGGCTGCACATCCTGCCAGCAGCAAGGTCAGGCCCAGCAGGACGGCACCAACGCGGGAGGCGACAGCCTTCGGGTCGCGGGATCCGACCGCCTGTGGCTGACGCGACCCGGAAAGCCAGGAGCGGTGCTGCCCGGACCTCTGGGTCCGATCGGCACCACCGCTCCGTGAAGTG
>NZ_JBQDLF010000005.1:119670-143254 GCF_052095815.1 Brachybacterium sp.
CCCGCGTGGGCCGCCCGCCCCCGGCACCCCCGGGTGGGGGGCGGCCGGCCCCGCTGGGGCCTATGGCCCCCCCCGCTCCGTGAAGTGGCTCGAGGCAACTCAGCGCCGGTCGACGTCGACGATGTCGACCCGCACATCGTCATCCGACAGGGCTGCGGTGACCGTGCGCAGGGCACGGGCGGTGCGGCCGGACCGTCCGATGACACGGCCGAGGTCGGCGGCGCCGACCCGGACCTCGAGGAGCGGACCGCGTCGCGTGGACTTCTCGGTCACGGCCACGGCCTCCGGGTCATCGACGATGCCCCGGACCAGGTGGTCGAGTGCGTCGGCGCGGGCGCTCATCTCAGGCCTCGTCGGTCGCCGCGGCGTCGGCGTCGGCGGTGGTCTCGCCCTCGGCCGGGGCCTCCTCGGAACCGGCCTCGACCTCTGCGGTCTCGGCGTCCTTCGCGTCCTTGGCCTTCTTCGCGCCCTCGCGGGACTCGGCGGCAGCCTTGTCGGCGTCGGCGATGAGCTCCTCGGCGGTCTTCTTGACCTCGGCGGTCTTCAGGGTGCCGGCGGCGTCGCCCTCGCCCTTGGCCTTCTGCCAGTCGCCGGTGATCTTCAGCAGCGCAGCGACCTGCTCGGTCGGCTGTGCGCCGACGCCGAGCCAGTACTGTGCACGCTCGGACTCGACCTCGATGACCGAGGGATGCTCGGTCGGGTGGTACTTGCCGATCTCCTCGATCACGGCGCCATCGCGCTTCTTGCGCGAGTCGGCGACGACGATGCGGTAGTACGGTGCACGGATCTTGCCCATGCGCTTCAGACGGATCTTGACAGCCACGTGGGTGGACTCCTTCAAAGATGTTCGGGTGAGTCCCGCCGCAGCCTGTGGGGTCATGCGGGCGCTGGCGGTTCTCGGGGTGTCGTGCACAGGCTGGTAGAGGGCCGGTCCATGCACATACAGGGGTTGATTATGCCAGGGATCCGGGTCGACGTTCCACCCCGATCCGTGTGCGCCGGGGCACACGCCTCGCAGCGCGTCACCCGCTGGCGCAGCCGTGCCCGCCCCGGTGCACAGACACGCTGGCCTCGCGCCCGCCGTGGTGCACGGACCTCACCGCCTCGCGCACGACGTCAGGCGACGATCCTGCCGCCCAGCACCACCCGGCTGCGCTCCCGCAACGCGCGGTGGTCCTCACGCGGATCCCGCGGCACCACCAGCAGATCAGCCGGGGCCCCCTCCTCCAGCCCGGGCACATCGAGGAAGCGGCGCGGTGCCCAGGCGGCAGCGTCCAGGATCGTGGCGGCAGTGAGTCCGGCGCGGGCCAGCTCGTCGAGTTCGTCGTGGATGATGCCGTGGCCCAGCACTCCCCCGGCGTCGGTGCCGACCAGCAGCTGCACGCCGGCGTCGTGCGCATCGCGGGTGCGCTCGAACCGGCCCGCCCGCAGGCGACGCATGTGCGCGGCGTAGGCGGGGAACTTCCGCTCCCCCTGGCTCGCATAAGCCTTGAACTCGTCGACGTTCACGAGCGTGGTGACTACGGGCACGCTGGCCTCGGCGGCGCGGGCGATCGTCGCGTCGGTGAGCCCGGTGGCATGCTCGAGGCAGTCGAAGCCTGCGTCGAGGGCGAGCGACAGGGTCGCCTCGTCGAAGGTGTGCGTGGTGATGCGGGCGCCCGCATCATGAGCGGCATCGGCCGCTGCGCGGAAGTCCTCCGCGTCCCAGCACGGGGCCAGGTCGCCGAGGCTGCGGTCGCTCCAGTCCCCCACCAGCTTCACCCACCCGTCGCTGCGGTGCGCCTCGCGAGTCACCGCGGCCGGGAGGGCCTCAGGCTCGACCTCGTCGGCGTAGCCGATCAGGTAGCGGCGGGTGCGGGCGAGGTGTCGGCCGCAGCGGATCAGCCGCGGCAGGTCGCTGTGCTGCTGGAGCGGAGAGGTGTCGATGATCGAACCGGCGTCGCGGATCAGCAGCACGCCGGTGTCGCGGTCCGTGAGCGCCTGCTGACGGGCCTGTTCGAGCGTGGTGCCCCCGCCGCCGTCGGCGATCCCGAGGTGGCAGTGCAGATCCGCGAGGCCGGGGACCGTGAAGCCGTCGAGCGCGAGGACCTCCTCGCCGGCCGGGAGCTCGGGGCGCTCATGATGAATCCGGCCGTCTGCCACCCACGCCTCCGGCAGCTCGCGGTCGGGGCCCAGCAGGACCGGCCCGCGCAGGTGCAGGACCGGGGATGGGCCGACGGGAATGCGCATGATCCGAGGGTATCTGAGCACCGGGGGCCACCTCGGGTCCGGCCATCCTGTCCCGTCCCGTCCCGTCCTGTCCCGTCCTGTCCCGTCCTGTCCGGCCGGGCGAGTGCTTCGTCGGCGCCAGGGGTGTCATCCGGGGCCTCGTCGGCGTTGCAGTGCATCGTCCAGGCGGGCGAAGAAGACCTGCGGCCGACGGTGGTCCGCGACCGTCACCCGGATGACCTTCCACCCCGACTCGTGGAGGACATCGTTCTTGTTGATGTCGTGCTGCCACGCTCTGCGATCGAGGCGGTGATCCTCGCTGTCGTACTCGATCGCGATCCTCTTCTCCGGGTAGGCGAGATCGATGAAGTACTCGATCCCCGTGGACGCTTCGACGACGGGGTGGTTCAGCGCGGGCTCCGGGTACCCGTGCCGCAGCAGCTGCAGTCTCACCTTGGTCTCCATCGGGGACCACGAGCGCTCACGCACGTGCGGGAGCGCGCTCCGCAGCGCCGGGGCGCCCCGGCCACGCAGCTCCTCGACGATCTCTGCCATCTCAGCCATGCGGACCCGACGTTTCGCGCCGAAGCGATCGGTCGCCAGTGCGTCGAGCGCCACGACGAGATCCACCGGCCGCAGGCGCGCGGCGATGTCTTGCAGGGCGAGGAGCGGATGGACCATCGGCAGACCCTTATGGGAGATCTCCCGCTGAGCGAGAGCCGCGTGCACCACGACCAGCGATCCCGCCGTCGCGCCGGTGCCGCCCGGCCCCCTGCAGTGCAGAGCGGACCCGCCCACGAGGGTGAGCGGCACAGGCAGCGGCACGCCGAGGATCTCGGCCGCGGTCTGGTGGCTGAGCACCGCCCCCGGCCGGACGTGCGTCACGAAGAACCGGGCGAGCCCCTCCAAGGCCAGCTCGGCATCGGAGCGGGCCCACCATCCGGGGAGCACCCGGCGCATGGCGTGCGAGGCGAGGTCACGCCGATGCATACCGTCCTCGAGCAGGCGCGCACGGCTGTAGAAGACGCCCCTGCGCAGGTCCTCGGGTCGAAGTGACATTGCTCGAGCGTAAAGAGGAGAGGACCGGCCTGGGCCGGGCTCACCCCCCGCTGTGGATGATGCACGGCTGTGGAGGAAGAGACAGGTGCTGGGGCCAGGTCGAGAGTGGCTTCGAGAGTCTCAGACCGGCCCGCCGGGGAAGAACGTGCCACTCTCCTGGAACCTTTCGGCCCGTGGGCGGGAGTGGACCAGCGGCGGACCCGGGCGTGGGCCCGCGGCGGACCTGGGCTTGGGCCTGCGGCGGACCTGGGCGCGGGCCCGAGAAGGGGTCGATCCAGGCAAGGCCCAGCCAGATGAAGAAACGTGCCAGATTCCTGGAACCTTTCGGCACGTGGCGGGCGCCGGGCTTGGCCAGGCGAAGATAAGTGCCGGATTGCTGGAACTTTTTGGCCCGCGGCGGGGCCAGAAAACCGCAGGCCCTTGTCGGGGGTCGGGCCCCGGCCGGGCTTGGTCAGATGAAGAAAGGTGCCAGTCTCCTGGCACCTTTCTTCATCTGGCCACGTCGACCCCAGCAGCCACGCCGAGCCCGGCAGCCGCGGCAGTCACTTGCCGCCGAACAGCTTCTGCATCTCCGGGGGGAGCTGATTGGGGTCGAAGTCGGAGAGATCCGGCTGGCCGGCCTGCTGGGCTCCTCCACCGGCGCCGCCGCCGAAGGCCGATCCGCCCTGGCCACCGGGACCGCCGCCTGCTGCGGCCCGCTTCGCGGCCTCGGCCTGCTCGCGTGCAGCCTTGGCGGGGTTCTTGGACTTGCCCTTCTTGAGCTGCTTCTGCGGGGCCTGCTTGCCGCGGGACTTCTTGCCCATCCCCATGCCGGGGCCGCCGGGCATCCCGGGCATGCCACCGCCGGCCATGCCCTTGCCCATCGTCTTCATCATCTGCTGGGCCTGCTTGAACCGCTCCAGCAGCTGATTGATCTGCTGCACGCTGGTGCCGGAGCCCTTGGCGATGCGGTTGCGGCGCGAGCCGTTGATGAGCTTGGGGTCGTTGCGCTCCTGCGGCGTCATCGAGCGGATGATCGCCTCGACCTTGCCGATCTCTCCCTCGTCGAAGTTGTCCAGCGCCTCGCGGTACTGGCCCATGTTCGGCAGCATGCCGAGCATCTTCTTGATGCTGCCCATGTTCTTGAGCTGCTGCATCTGGGAGAGGAAGTCGTCGAGCGTGAAGTCCTCGCCGGAGGCCAGCTTCGCGGCGGCCTTCTCCGCTTCCTCGTGGTCGAAGGCCTTCTCCGCCTGCTCGATCAGGGTGAGCACATCACCCATATCGAGGATGCGGTTAGCCATGCGGTCCGGGTGGAAGCGCTCGAACTCGTCGAGGCTCTCACCGGTGGAGGCGAACAGGATCGGGCGCTGGGTCACGCCGGTGATCGACAGCGCCGCGCCGCCACGGGCGTCGCCGTCGAGCTTGGAGAGCACCACGCCGGTGAAGCCGACGCCATCGCGGAAGGCCTCGGCGACGCGGGCGGCGTCCTGACCGATCATCGCGTCGACCACGAACAGGGTCTCGTGAGGATTGACGGCGTCGCGGATGTTCCGCGCCTGCTCCATCATCTCCTCGTCGATGCCGAGACGGCCCGCGGTGTCGACGATGACCACGTCATGCTGCTGGAACTGGGCGGTGGAGACGCCGTTCATCGCCACCAGCACCGGGTCTCCCACGCCGTTGCCCGGCTCGGGGGCGAAGACCGGCACCCCGGCCCGCTCGCCGACGACCTGCAGCTGGGTCACGGCATTGGGGCGCTGCAGATCAGCGGCGACCAGCAGCGGAGTGTGGCCCTCGGACTTCATCCACTTCGCGAGCTTGCCGGCGAGGGTGGTCTTGCCAGCGCCCTGCAGGCCGGCGAGCATGATGACCGTGGGCGGGTTCTTCGCCCAGTGCAGCTCACCGGTGGCCCCGCCGAGCACCTCGACCAGCTCGTCGTTGACGATCTTGACGACCTGCTGGGCAGGGTTCAGAGCCTTGGAGACCTCTTCGCCGAGCGCGCGCTCGCGGACGCGCCCGGTGAACTCGCGCACCACCGAGACGGCGACGTCGGCGTCGAGCAGGGCACGACGGATCTCGCGGATCGTCTTGTCGACGTCCGCTTCGGTGAGGCGGCCATGGCCGCGCAGACCCTTCAGCGACGCTGTGATGCGATCGGAGAGGTTGTTGAACACGAAGCGCTTCCCCTTGGTCGAATGGACCGCCTCAGTGTAGTGCGCCCGGCGCCGCCGCCCCAGGATGCGCGGTCAGGCCCACAGGAGAGAACCGCCACCCTGACCGTCCCGGCCCGGCGGCGGGTCCCGGCCCGGCGGCGGGTCATGATCCGGCGACGTCCCGACCGCGCGACCGCTCAGGTGCCCGCGGCCTCCATCAGCGCCGCGACGATCCGGCCGACCGTGGGCGGGTCCAGCGCTCTCCCGTGCTGGTCGGTCAGGTACAGCACGTCGACCGCACGCCGGCCCAGGGTCATCACGTGGGCGCTGCGCACCTGGATGCGGTGGTCGGCGATCACCCCGGCGACGTCGGCCAGCAGGCTGGGGCGGTTGCGCGCGTTGACCTGCACCACGGTGGCCTCCCGGGAGGCCCCCGGCAGCAGCGTCACCACCGGGGTGTCCTCGGTGGTGCGGGGCGGCGGGGCGGGCGGCAGCTCGAGGACCCGGGCGTCGGCCCGGTCGCGGTGGGCGAGCTCGCGATCCAGTGCGGTGCGCAGCACGGAAGGGTGAGGGAGCTCCGACGGAGCACCGGCCACCCACCAGGTGTTCACGGCGACGCCGTCCATGGTCATCACCACCGCGCTGTGCACGTCCAGCCGCAGCCGCACCAGCACCCGCGCCATGGCGGCGAAGACCCCGGCGCCGTCAGGGGCACCCAGGCAGATCTGGGAGATCGGCTCGTCCTCGAGGTGCGCCGGGTAGAGCACCTGAGCACCACCGGCGCGCAGCACAGCGGCCCGCACCGCCTCCTGCGCGGGTCGCTGCGGGGCCAGCCGGGTGCGCGGAGCGGCGGCGGTGCCGCTGAGGGCGTCGCGGGCCACTGCTGTGAGGTGCTCGACGAGGTCCGCGCGCCAGGTCGACCAGGCCGACGGGCCGGCCGCGATGGCATCGGCCGCGGTGAGGGCACGGAGGATCTCGAGACCCTCGAGGCTCTCATCGACCGCGCTCAGCAGCTCGCGCAGGGTGGTGGGATCGGCGAGGTCGCGGCCGGTGGAGAGCTCGATCAGGGTGAGATGCTCCCGCACCAGGACCCCCACCAGTCGGGCGTCGTCCCGGTCGAAGCCGAGGTGGCGGGCGGCCTTCTCGGCCAGCGGCGCACCCTCGGCGGCGTGGTCGCGGCTGCCGGGCCGCTTTCCGAGGTCGTGCAGCAGGGCGGTGACCAGCAGCAGGTCGGGGCGGCTGACCCGGGACAGGAACCGCTGCGCCTCGAGCACGGTCTCGACCTGGTGGCGGTCCACCGTGAAGCGGTGCACGGCCGAGCGCTGCGGGCGGTTGCGGATCTCGGCCCATCCCGGCACCCACCGCTCGAAGATGCCCTTCACGTCGAGCGCTTCGTAGACCTCGGCGAAGTGCTCCCCCGCCAGTGCGTCGACCAGAACGTCCCGCTGGGCGGGCAGCAGCGGCGCGGCGGTGCCCTGGGCCATGCGGGCGAGCGTGGCGTCGGCCAACGGAAGGCCGGTGGTGGCGGCGTGGCGGACCGCGGCCATGTCGCGCAGCAGGTCGCGGGAGTCCGGGTCGACGGAGACCTCGCCGGCCTGGACCAGCACGCCGTGGGGCAGCCGGGTCAGGGCAGGACGGCGCTCGGCGCCCTGCCCACGGGTGGCGGCGCCGCCGGGGGCGATCGCGGCCTCGGCGGCGCGGACGGCTCGGTGCAGCTCCCAGGTCACGGCGCGGGCGGCCTCGGCGAGCACGGCGTGGTGGTCATCGGCGTTCGGGTAGCCGGTGAGCGCTGCGACCGCGTCCTGGTCCGCCCGGCCCAGGCGGGTGCCGGAGGATCCCGTGACGGCCTGCAGCGCGTCGCGCGCGTCGCGCAGGGTGCGGGAGGCGTCATCGACCACCTCGTGGTCGTGATCGGCCAGCCAGCTCTCGGCGAGGGCGCGGATGACGGTGATGTCCCGCAGGCCGCCGCGGTCGGACTTCAGGTTCGGCTCGGAGGAATGCGCGAGGGATCCGCGGCGGCGGACGCGGTCGGTCGCGAGGTCGACCAGCTCCCCCACCCGGCGCCGGGCCTCACTACGCCACTGGCTGCGCAGGCGCCTCGCGGTGTCCTCGACGAGCTCCGCATCACCCGCGACCACCCTCAGGTCCAGCAGGGAGATCGCGGCCCGCAGGTCCTTCCGGGCGACCTCCTCGCACTCGGCGGGGCTGCGCACCGAGTGATCGAGCGAGGTGCCCGAATCCCAGATCGGATACCACAGCGCGCTCGCGAGCCGGGCCGCCTCCGGCTGGTCGACCCGTTCGGGATCCAGCAGCAGCACCAGGTCGAGGTCGCTGCCGGGACCGAGCGAGCGCCGTCCCAGAGAGCCGATGGCGGCCAGCGCCGCCCCGGTGCCGGACGCGGGGGCGCCGGCCCGCTCCCACAGCTCGCGCAGCCAGTCGTCCACGAGATCGGACTGGGCGAGACGACGGGAGGGGCCGGCAGCGGGATCCGCGAAGCCCTCGTGGAGCACCTGGGAGATCCGGCGGGAGGAGAGCGCCTCAGAGGGCATCCGCCCCCCGTTCACCGGTGCGGACTCGCACCAGGGTGCCGACCTCGGTGGTCCAGACCTTGCCGTCCCCGATCCGCCCGGTGCGGGCGCCGGCGACGATCAGGTCGATGATCGCGGGCTCGTCGATGATCTCGGCGAGCACCTCGAGCTTGATCTTCGGGATGGTGTCGATCGTGTACTCGGCGCCGCGGTAGACCTCGGTGTGGCCGCCCTGGCGACCGTAGCCGGCGACCTCGGTGACGGTGATCCCGCTGACCCCGTACTCGCGCAGGGAGTCTGTGACCGCCTGCAGCGCGTGCGGCTGGATGATCGCGGTGATGAGCTTCATCGAGTCTCTCCTGTGGTGACCGGGGTGGGGTCCGCCTCGACCGAGGGGGCGGCGAGGGGCGTCGGGGCCGGGTTGCGGGGTTCCGCAACCTCCGTCCCGGCGAAGGGGACGGGGGCGGGACGGTCACGGCGGGAGGACAGCGCTCCGGCGAGATCGTATCCGGACTCGGCGTGCTGGGTGATGTCGATACCCGCGCGCTCGTCCGCCTCGGGCACCCGCCAGCCCATCGTGTACTTGAGCACCAGGGCGATGGCGAGGGTGAGCACCCCCGAGATGGCCATCGCGGCGAGTGCCACGAGGATCTGCACCAGCAGCAGGCTCACGCCGCCGCCGAACAGCAGTCCGCCGTCGGCCGCGAGGACGCCGATGCCGATGGTGCCGACGAGGCCGCCCACCAGGTGGACGCCGACCACGTCGAGGGAGTCGTCGATCCCGAAGCGGTACTTGAGGCCGACGGCGAGGGCGCAGGCGAGGCCTGCGACCAGGCCCAGCACGATCGAGGTGAGCGGGGTGAGCGCGGCGGCGGCGGGTGTGATCGCGACCAGGCCCGCGACCACTCCGGAGGCCATGCCGAGGGAGGTGATGTGCTGGTCGCGGATCCGCTCCACGAGCGCCCAGCCGAGCATCGCCCCGGCGGTCGCGACGGTGGTGTTGACCCAGGCGAGGCCCGCGGTGGCGTCGGCCGTGCCGGCGGAGCCGCCGTTGAAGCCGAACCATCCGAACCACAGCAGGGCAGCGCCGAGCATGACCAGCGGCAGGTTGTGCGGCTTCATCGCCTCCTTGCCGAAGCCCTTACGGACGCCGACCACGAGCGCGAGCACCAGACCGGCGACGCCGGCGTTGATGTGGACGACGGTGCCGCCGGCGAAGTCGATCGGCTCGGCGATCGCAGCGAAGGGGCCGTCACCGCTGAGCAGTCCGCCGCCCCAGACCATGTGGGCCAGGGGTGCGTACACGATGAGCACCCAGATCGCGGCGAACACCATCCAGGTCCCGAGCTTGACGCGATCGGCGATGGCACCGGAGATCAGCGCGGTGGAGATGATCGCGAAGGTCATCTGGAAGCCGGCCGCCACCAGGAAGGGCACGCCGCTGCCGCCGAGCAGCGACTGCTCGTCGGTGCCTGCCAGGCCCAGGTGGTCCAGCGGGTTGCCGAAGAGGCCGCCGATGTCGGTGCCGAAGGCGATCGAATAGCCGGCGAGGGTCCAGGCCACGGCCACCACGGCAATGGCGCTGAAGGACATCAGCATCATGTTCAGCACGGTGCGGGCACGGACCATGCCGCCGTAGAACAGGGACAGGCCTGGCGTCATGAGCAGCACCAGAGCGGCGCTGGTGAGAATCCAGGCGGTCGCTCCGGTGTCGAGGACGAAGGGCATGGCAGCTCCTGGGAGTGAGGAGGACCGGTCCCGGGACGAGTACCTCGACCCCGGGCCGAACGGCCGTGCGGGCCGTGGCCTCATCGTGCTGCCGGGGCTGATGAGCGCCTAGGCCGGAAGGTCGCCGTGACCGTTCCGTGACCCACCGTCCCGCGCGCTGGACAGGGCCGAGCACGACGGACCCCCGCCGCGAGCGACGGGGGTCCGAGAGGAGGAGCCTTCCGGGCCGGTGCCCAGGCCACGGGCAGCGTGCACAGGCCACGGGCAGCCTGCTCAGGTGACGGTCGACGTGCTCAGCCCTCGAGCAGTCAGCCTTCGAGCAGTCAGTCTTCGAGCAGAGCGTCGACGAAGCCGTAGGCGTCGAAGGGCGTGAGGTCGTCCATGCCCTCCCCGAGGCCCACCATCTTCACCGGGACGCCGATCTCGCGCTGCACGTTGACGACGATCCCGCCCTTGGCGGTGCCGTCGAGCTTGGTGAGCACGAGGCCGGTGATGTTGACCGCCTCGGAGAACACTCGCGCCTGCTGCATGCCGTTCTGGCCGGTGGTGGCGTCGATGACCAGGAGCACCTCGGCGACGTGATCGCCGTGCAGGCCCTTCTCGGCCACCCGCCGCACTTTGCCCAGCTCGTCCATCAGCCCCTTCTTGTTCTGGAGGCGGCCGGCGGTGTCGATGATGACCACATCGACACCCTGGGCGATCCCCTCCTTGACCGCGTCGAAGGCGACGGCGGCGGGATCCGCGCCGTCCCGGTCCGAGCGCACGGTGTCCACGCCCACGCGCGAGCCCCAGGTCTGGAGCTGGTCGGCGGCCGCGGCGCGGAAGGTGTCCGCCGCGCCCAGCACGACGGTGCGACCGGCGGCGACCAGGACCCGGGCGAGCTTGCCGACGGTGGTGGTCTTGCCGGTGCCGTTGACCCCGACCATGAGCATCACCGAGGGCACCTCGGTGCCGTCCGGTGCAGTGCGTCGGGTGGCGGCCAGGCGGCGGTCCAGGTCCGGGTCCACCAGGGCCACGAGCTCCTCACGGAGCACCTCGCGCACCGCGGCGGCATCGTCGGTGCCGAGCACCTGGATGCGGCGGCGGAGGTTCTCGAGCATCTCGTCGGTGGCGTCCGGGCCGAGGTCTGCCAGCAGCAGCGTCTCCTCGATCTCGTCCCAGGTGTCTTCGTCCACGCTGCTGCCGCGGGTGAGCAGGGTGAGGATGCCGCGACCCAGGGCGCCGGAGCGGGAGAGCCGCTCGCGCAGGCGCACCATGCGGTCGGCCGGGGCCTCGGGGGTGTCGAGGGCCGGGGTGGCGGACGTGCCCTGCACCGGGGTCGCGGTCTCGCCCGCTGCCGGGGCTGCCGGCGTCTCCGCCTCTGCAGGGTCCACGGCCGGGCCTGCAGGGTCCGTCGAAGGCGCGACGTCAGCGTCGGTGGACGTCGTGCCAGTCCTGCTGGAGGTTTCAGCGGTGCGGGAGGCAGCAGCGGCAGGCGGCTCGTCGATGGCCGAAGGTGCGGGGGCGTTCTCCTGGTCGAAGGGAACATCCGCCGGTGCGGTGGACTCCGGAGCGCTCGCAGGGGTTGCGGCATGGGACTCGGAGGTCGAGCCCGGGGCCGCGGCAGGCGCAGGTGGCGTGGCCTGAGAGTCCTGTGCAGCGGGCTTCGTGGGAGCCGGTGACAGGGTGTCGGCCCAGGTCGGCGCGGCAGGCCGCTCCTTGACCGCGGTGGCGGTGCGGGAGGGCTGGGTATCGCTGCCATGGCCGGTGGGGTCCTGCGAGGCGGTGTCGTCCGAGGACTTCTTCCGCCCGCGGCTGCGGATATAGGCCCAGGCGCCGGCGCCGAGCACGAGCACGCCTCCGCCGCCGCCAGCGATCAGTGCGAGTAGGGCATCGGGATCCACGGGTCACCTCCGAGGTCGGGGAAGCCGACGAAGCGGCGAGGACAGCCGCCAGTCTAGGCCGCGAGCATCGGGCACCCTGGACAGTGATCTCCCAGGGACGCCTCCGCACTGCTGTGCGTCCCGGCGAGCCCCGGTGCTGACTGCGATTCAGCGCGCCGACGGGTGCTCACCGACGTGTGCGGGAGCTGTGCCGGGGGTCGCTCTCCTGCTGGTCATGCTTCGCGCGGCTCTTCAGATGCGGCAGTGCGACCACGATCAGGATCCCTGCGGCGAGCAGCACGGCAAGCACCAGAAAAAGGATGACGACGAAGGGCAGTTCCATGCTCGTCATTGTGCACGCCGCAGCGGGGGCGGAGCGGGACCGCGGGATGCGGCGCGCCTCACCCTCGCCGTGGCGTGCGGGTCCTGCGGTGCAGAGAGCCGGAGAGGTCCAGCTCAGGGAGGCTCAGCCCAGCTCGGGGAACCAGATCGCGATCTCGCGGGCCGCGGACTCCTCGGAGTCCGAGCCGTGGACGAGGTTCTGGATGACGGGGAGATCCCATTCGCGGGCGAGGTCGCCACGGATGGTGCCGGGGGCTGCCTCGGTGGGGTTGGTGGCACCGGCCAACGAGCGGAATCCGGGGATCGCGCCCTCCCCCTCCACAACGATGGCGACCAGCGGGGCGGAGCCCATGTAATCGACGAGCCCGGGATAGAAGGGCTTGCCCTCATGCTCGGCGTAGTGCGAGGAGAGCTCCTCCGCGGTGGCGGAGCGCTGGGTGAGGGCGAGGATGTCGTAGCCCTTGGCCTCGATGCGGCGGATGATCTCCCCGCGCAGGCTGCGCTGAACGGCATCGGGCTTGAGCAGGACGAGTGTGCGCTGTGCGGTCATGGCACCAGGGTACCCACGAGCGGGACCGTCGAAGTGCGGAGCAGCTCCGTGGGGCCGGGACGGTCAGGAGGTGGGGCCGTCCGGTTCCCGGGAACGGGCCGCCCACACTTCGGCGTCGACCGTGTCCTTCTCGCCGTCCAGCTGGTGGCCCTTGAAAATGCCATAGGCGTACAGCGCTGCGAACAGGATGCCCACCACCCACATCGCGGTCACCTGGATCCCGAGCAGGATGACCGGCAGCTGCAGCACCAGCCCCAGCCAGTACGGCCAGGCACCACGCCGGAGCAGCCCGGAGCAGAGCACCAGGAGGAGCATGGCCAGCAGGCTCCAGGTCCAGGTGAGCAGCCGGTCCCCGGGAGCGAGCTGGTGGGCAACGAGCGCGGCGAAGAACACCACGAAGGCCTCGATGACGAGGAGCGTCGAGGCGATCATCCGCTGTGCGCCATGGGGGCGCGCGGAGGGGGTGAGATCGAGGTCCATCGTCACTCCTCTCCCGGCGCGCCGAGCAGCTCTCGCACCTCGGCGACGAGCGTCACCGACCCGGCCACCACCACGCCTCCGAACTGGTCTCCGTCCATCTCCGCGAGATCCACGGCGGCCTGGATCGCATCCGGCAGGCTGCCCTGCTCGAAAACGCGGTCCTCGTCGTCGAAGATGTCGCGGGCGAGATCCGCGAGCTGGTCGGCGGGGAGCGCCCGCGGGGAGCTCGACTGGGTGATCACCACAGCGTCCAGCAGCGGTTCGAGCACGTCGAGGATCCCGGCGGCGTCCTTCTCCTGCAGGATCCCGATGAGTCCGATGGTGCGGGTGAAGCGGAAGTTCTCCCGGACCGTCTCGACCAGCGACAGCGCTCCCGCCGGGTTGTGGGCGGCGTCCAGCAGGATCGTCGGCGCCTGCCGCACCACCTCAGCGCGGCCCGGCGAGGTGACGCTCGACAGCGCGGCGCTGAGCAGCTGCCCGTCCAGGGCGGTGCTGCCGTCCCCGAGCAGCGCCTCCGCGGCAGCCACCGCGAGCAGGGCGTTGCGGGCCTGGTGCTCACCGAGCAGCGTGAGGAAGAGATCCTCGTACCGGCCCGCGATGCCCTGGAGGGTCAGCATCTGGCCACCGACCCCCGGGGTGTGGGAGAGCACGCCGATCTGCTGGTCCTCGATGGCCGCCTCCGCGCCCAGTTCGCCGATCCGTGCCCGCAGCACATCGGCGGCGTCCTCATAGGGCTGGGAGGCGATGATCGCGGTGGCCTCCGCGGTGAGGATGCCTGCCTTCTCCCCCGCGATCTCGGCGATGGTCTCCCCGAGGTACTCCTGATGGTCCAGGGAGATCGGGGTGATCACGGCGACGTCGGAGGTAACCACGCCGGTCGCGTCCCAGGTGCCGCCGAGGCCGGTCTCCACCACGGCGACGTCGACCGGCGCCGAGGCGAAGGCCTGGAAGGACATGACGGTCAGATATTCGAAGTACGTCAGCGGCGGGCCTCCTGCGGCCTCCGACTCTGCATCGACGATCGCAGCGAAGGGCTCGACATCGCGATAGGCCTGGAGGAAGCCCTCCTCGTCTATCGAGGCTCCGTCGATCGCGATCCGCTCGACGGGAGAGCGCAGGTGGGGGCTGGTGGTGCGCCCGGTCCGCAGACCGGCCTCGCGCAGGATCCGCTCGAGGATCCGAGCGGTGGTGGTCTTCCCGTTGGTGCCGGCGATGCGGATGGAGCGGTACGAGTTCTGCGGGTCCCCCATCAGCTCCATCACCCGGGTGATGCGGCTGAGGTCCGGCTCGATCTGGTTCTCGGGCGCGCGCTCGAGCAGCGCCGCGTAGACCTCCCGCACTGCGGGCGACATGGCCTGACGGGATGGCCCCTGGCGGGGAGATTTCTGCACAGCGGCTCCTGCGGGGACGAGGGGTGAACGGGCGTCGTTCAGTGTACGAGGCAGGGCTGGGACCGTTCCTCCCCACCGGGTGCCGGTCCACAGGAAGAGTGCTGCCCGTCACCGGCATGCGGCCCCGCTCATAGCCTCAGCAGCAGGACCGGCGGCCGACGGGGTCGCGCCGGAGACGAGGAGGGGTGCGATGACCGAGGTGATCGCGACCGTGGAGCACGCTTCGCAATGGGCGCGCAGGGGAACGGGACCGGAGGCATCCTGGAATCCGGTGTATCGAGCGCTGGCCGAAGGCTCTGCACCGACTCCACTGCCACCAGCGGACCTCCCTGACGGCGCGAGCCTCGAGCTCATGCAGAGACAGCTCACGGCCTCTGCGCTGCTGGTCGTGGCGGTGACGGACGGGCAGCGGACGCGACGGCTGCGGATCGGTGTGGATCCCGCTGCCACGACCGTCGAACAGGCAGATCCGGACCAGCCCTCGCGGTGGTCCGAGCTCAGCATCCAGGACGTGCCCGCGAGGGTCATCCGGCTGCTCGAGGAGTCCGGGGTGGACCTGGACCCCGCCGAGCTGTCGATCGTGCGCGGCACCCACGCGCTCCGCCTCACCCCGGTGCAGAGCCGCATGGCCTACGCCGCACTCACCCGGGGCGCCCCTCCCGAGGGGGCGTTCGCCGCGATCCCGGATCTCGACGACACCCTGCGGGATGCGCTGACTGCGACCGGCCCGCGCATCTCCCTCGCCCTGACCCTCCACGATCCGAGAGGGCTGGTGACAGAGCGACCGGTGACCTGGTCCAGGCTCTGGGTGACCGGGCAGAAGGGCCTGTGTCGCCTGGACCAGCCCTCGGGCCCTTCCCTGGCCGTCCATCCGGTGGGTGGTGGCGACGTGCTCGGCACCCTCCTCCCACTTCTCGAGGAGGGCCTGCGATTCGCCGGCGCCTGCGCCGGGTCAGGCAGCGCGCGATGAACACCTTCTGGGGGATGGACACCGCGCAGCTGCGCGGTCACGCCGAGCACCTGCGCACGGCCTCCGACGAGGTCGAGGGCCTCACCGCTCGCCTCGGGAGCACAGTGCAGGGGGCGCCATGGACGGGCTCCGATGCGGAGGCGTTCCGGGCTCGCTGGATGACACTGGCCGCGAGTCGGCTGGAAGAGATGTGCGGCGAGCTCCTGGCCCTGGGCGATGACGCGCTCCACGAGGCGGATCAGCAGGACGTCGCCTCGAGCCCGGACGGCGCCACCGCTGTCCCGGATGCCGCCGCTGACCCGGATGCTCCGACGGATCCGAGCATCTCCGCGATTCCACCCGGGGACGCCTCGGGGACGAGCGGCGGGCACCTCCGCGAGGGCGGTCCCTGGATCCCGGAGTGGCTCGAGATCCCTGTCGACGGAGCGGCCTCGGGGCCGGCGGGCAGGGTCTCCGACGGAATCGGCTGGAGCGTCACCACCGGGATGGACCTGCTCGGCGACGGTCTGGATCGGCTCGGGGTGCGCACGGAGGGGTTCGCACAGTTCCAGCGGGACGCCGGCCACTTCGGGGAGATCCTCGAGGACTGGGCCACCGGCGAGCGGGTGCCGACCATCGCCGAGGTCGCCGCCGCAGGCCTGGTCACCGCAGGATCCGCCGGCACCGGAGTCTTCGAGGCCCTCACCGGCCAGGACACCCCGTTCCTGGATGACCGGCCCGGCGGCATCGTCGAGTCGGTGACCGTCGATGCGGGCCCGGCGCAGAGCCCTCAGACCCTGCAGGAGCTGGTCGAGCAGAACGATGCGGTGCGCATCGACAACCCGGGCGGTCCGCTGGAGCACGGGCAGATCGGCATTCAGGAGGTGCGCGGCCTCGAGGGCGGGGAGCCGGCGTTCATCATCCAGATCCCGCCCACCGAAGGAGCGAGCGTCCTGGATGCCCCCGGCGCCTACGGCGCGCAGGGGAACTCCCGCGACTGGGGATCGAATCTGCGCCTGGTCTCCGGCCAGCATCCGGCCGCGATGGATGACGTCCGGGCCGCGTTGGAGGCCGCCGGGGTGCCGCCGGGTGCGGAGGTGATGATCGTCGGCCACTCCCAGGGTGGCATCGTCGCGAATCATCTCTCCGCCGATCCCACCTTCAACAGCGCCTCCGGACAGCCGGGCACCTACGACGTGACGCACACCTTCTCGGTGGGCTCGCCGGTGCAGACAGTCGTCCCCGCGCAGCTGTCGACGCAGTCGGTGAACGTGAACCACGAGAGCACGATCGGGACCGGCGGGGCCAGCGGGGACCTGATCGCGGCGCTCGACCTGAACGGTGCGCAGGTCGACGGCGGGACCCTGGTGGCGGAGAACCGGCACGAGGTATCGCTGCCGGGCTATCCGGTCTCCTCGCTCCATCCCGTCACCGTGCTCGAGTCGAACCATGATTCGATGAGCCCGGGCGGTGGCGCCGAGGGTGGGTACTCAGGCAGCGTGGGCCGAGCCACCGCCAGCGATCCCACGCTCTCCGCGCTGCAGGAGGACCTCACGGGGAGGTATCTCGGGGAAGGGACCTACGTCGCACAGTCCCAGGTCGTGACGGTGGGGCGCGGCGCGCTGTGAGCGCCCCGTGCGGAGGCCCGAGCGGAACGCCGGTCGCCCAGCCATCCCGTGCTCAGCTCAGTCCGTACTTCTCGTAGAACGACTCGGCCGTCACCCGATCCCGTCGTGGATTCGGGATCGACAGGTCGGGGAGAAGATCCAGCGGGGTCAGCTCCTCCCCGCCATCGAGTGCTGCGGTGATCCCCCCGACCCTGAGGCTGCGAGCCTCCGGATCGTCGAGCTCTGCATGGATGACCGTCACGACCTCGCGCATCACCTGGTCGAAGAGCACGAGGCCACTGTCACGGTCCTCCGCCTCCAGGGAGACGGTGCCGCGCAGGAGGCGCTCGAAGTTCGCGCCATCGGCCATCTCGAGCTCCACTGCGGAGACGCCCTCGACCCCGGCCGCGGCCTCCTCTGCCGCGGCGAGGAGATTCCTGCGCCCGAACCCGCACCCGCCCAGCAGCAGTGCCGTCGCGGCAGCGGCCCCGCCCAGAACTCCACGTCTGCTCACCATGCTCATCCCCTCGTCGGAAGGTTCAGCCCTGAGCATGTCATGCACGGTGCCCGGAGTCAGTCGATCGTCATCCGGTAGATGAACGCCGCCATCGCATCCCGGTTGATCGACTGCAGCGGCCGGTAGGTCCCATCGGACCAGCCGGTGGTGATGCGCTCGTCCTCCGCCCAGGCGATCTCCTTGTAGAACAGCGAGCTGCGCGGCACATCCGTGAATGGAGACGTGCGCGGAGGCGTGAAGGCAGGCTCCCCGGCGGAACGGTAGAGGAACGCCGCCATCGCATCCCGGTTCACGGGCTGCAGGGGACGGAAGGTCCCATCGGACCATCCGGTGGTGATCCCCTCGGACTCGGCCCAGGCGATCTCGTTGAAGAACTGCGAGCTGCGCGGCACATCCTTGAAAGGAGACGTGCGCGGAGGCGTGAAGGCAGGCTCCCCGGCGGCGCGATAGAGGAAGGCGACCATCGCGTCGCGGGCGATCGGCTGCAGCGGTCGGTAGGTGCCGTCGGCCCAGCCGGTGGAGAGCTCCGTGTGCTTCATCCATGCGATCTCGGTGAAGAAGATCGAGCTGCCGTAGGGCACATCGGTGAACGGTGCGGCAGGGTCCTTCCCCCAGGGTGCTGTGATCGGGTAGCGGTCCTCAGGGGCGCCGGTCGGCGAGCCGAACCACAGCGAGAAGGTGCGGAAGAAGTTGCGGTTGCCGTAGGTCGCACAGACATCGTCGGGGACCGCGCCGGCACCTGCGGCGAGGGTGGCCTCGGTGGGGGTGAACGGAGTGTAGTTGTACAGCGCTGCCGTCGCCCGGTTGAAGATCTTCACCTCGCCGTAGCCGCAGAACTCAAAAGGGCTGTACTGGATGTCGTAGGTCCGCCCCGCCTGGTAGCGATAACCACGGGCAGGGTCGCCGTACTCCTGCAGGCGGGAGATGCCGTGGTAGATCTGGTGGACGAAACCACCGAACGCCGGATCGCAGGCCTGGAAGTCGGGGCAGCGGAAGCCGAGCGCCTTCTCCAGCTGCGTCGGCGTCGCATTCCGGGTGGTGATCAGTCCCTGCTCCTTCTGGAGCATCACGAGGATCACCTGCGGGTTCACGTCGCAGGCCTGGGCCACATCGGTGATGATCCTGCCTGCGGTGGCGTTGTTGGCCGCCGGGATCGCGGCGCAGTAGGCGGTGGCCGCTCGCTGCGGCGTGTCCGCCGTCAGATTCTTCAGGCAGTCAGCGCCATCGGTGCCGTCGACGCAGTTCGCCCCCTGCGCGTCGAGGAAGGAGTCGACTCCTGCACGGTCCATCGCGGTGGAGTCGAACATCCGGGTATCGGTGATGAGGAAGCCCGGAGAGAAACCGCCGAGCCCGGGCGGTGGCGTCTCGGCCCGGGCTCCTGGGGAGCCGGCGAGCACGGAACCCGCGAGCACGAAGAGGGAGACGGCGAGCAGCAGGACGCGGAATCCATGGGTGCGCTCGGGTGATGGTGGCGCTGTCACCGGACCTGCCGACGCCGCGGATGAGGGAAATGGCAGGGGGGCGGGGCGAACCATCACGATCTCCGATGTCCAAGGATCCCGAGGAGTGGATCCTCCGCTCAGGATAGGTCCGGAAAACCCGCTTGGAAAGCTGTGATGACCAGCTGATACCGACTTGCAATGCGCCGCCTTCCGCGCTCATCTTCGAGCACGAGAGGTACCGTGGTGCTCCGCGGGCGACACCGAGAGGATCGATGCAGATGAACCGCCGGATCGCACTGACTGGAGGCGCTATGGGCCTGGTTTCGATACTCACCGGCTGCGGGCTGCTCCGCCCCGGCACGCAGACTGTCGAAGACGCCATCAAGAGCGCACCAGCAGTCACCGGCGCAGACATCAACTTCGGTCCCGGAGGCGGGCTGGGTTCGCTGATCTCCGGCAGCATCACGCTCGACGTCGCTGCAGATCAGCTACACGACGCCTTCGACGAGGCCTGGGGCCTCGGCGTCGAGGTCCTGCACCGCAAATATGACGGCGACCGCGGGATCCGGGTCGCCAAAGTCGCCGGAACGGGCTCCGATGGCTCCGAGATCACCGCGACCGACCTGGTGCGGGATGATCTCGGTGAGTCGAGGTCCGCCACCCTGGGCCACTTCTACGATCGCTACGGAATCAGCTGATCCCCGCGGATCAGGGCGTGGCGCTCCTGTCCCGCCTCCGAGCACCGCAGATCACTGCGAGCGCCTGACGTCGACCACGACGTCCTCTCCCATAGAGGTTCCCTCCCCGAAATACTTCCCCCGCATCCGCTCGTCCTTCGCTGCGAGCGCGGGATCGTCGCCGTTGTTCCGCACCGTCCCGTAGTACGCGGAATCCGGATCGTAGGCGGTGTCGCCCTTGTTCCACAGCACGGAGTCGTGCGCCTGGTGCTCGTCGCTGTCCGGAGTGAAGCCGTCCGACGGCCCCGGAGTTCCGAAGGTAACGTCGCGGACGTTGGGCGCTGGGTTTCCATCCGGATGGGAATGCGAGCCCCCTTCAAGGTCGAGGGTGGGGACGAAGTCCCCTTTGTTGCCGGCCTCCTCGACGTGCTGGACGTTGAGCACGTCGGTCCTCGGGTCCGCCGGGGTGTAGGTCTGCACCGGGGAGCCCACTGAGAAGATGTCGGTGACCTGGTAGCTCCCGCCGTTGAAGGAGGGATCATCGGCGAGCTGCGCGGCGACGAGACCTCCCTGCGAATGACCGACGAACGCGATCTCGGAGCCCTCCGGGATCCCGGCCTCCCGCATCGCCTCCTTCACGGCATTCGCTCCTGCGTTCTCCATACCTGCCATCGCATAGAGGTTGTTGTCCCAACCGAACGGCTGCCCCTGCTCGTTCCATCCGTCGAGCGTGGCATCCACATCCGGGATCTTCGTATCGTGGCCCAACACCTTGTGGTTCTTGATCATCGGCGCGCCCTGGGTCGGAGGGACATGGACGATGTAGCGCTCGACGCCGTCGGCGCCTGTGACCGTCTGGATGCGGATCTGCGCCTCATCCATGGGGTCGTATTCTCGCGGAGGTTCGGTGCCGGGGATCGTCCGCCGGCTCTCATCGTTGTCGAGCACGAGGTCCTCGAGGTTCTCCGGGGCTTCGCTGCCGGTGATCTCGCGTGAACCGAGGACTTCCACCTCCGAGGGGTGATCGAGCTTCTCGTCCTCGACGAGCATCTCGACGACGTCCTCGGCGAAGATCTCCGCCCATGGCCGGTCCGGATCAGCGGCGTCGCCGAAGGTGTCGTGGAACCGGTCTCGGAACCAGTCCTCGACGTCCTCGACCCTGTCCTGGAACCAGTCCTCGACCTCCTCGGCCCGGTCCCGGAACCACCCCCCGACATCCTCGGCCCGCTCCCAGAGCCACTCCCCAGCATCGTCGAAGAGGCTCGCGAGGTGGTCCCCTGCCTCCTCTCCGGAGACCCGATCCTGCTCCTCTGCTTCTCCGCGCAGCTCTGCGGCGTGCTCGGTCAGCAGCGTCTCGAGGCGCGCGAGGCCGGGTGCGGCATCGCTCGTCCAGGTCGAGACGAAGTCATCACGGTCCGGGCCTGCCCAGGACGTGCCCCGGACGATGCCATCGAGGCGCTGCTGCAGGCTGCTGATCTGCTCGGCACCGGTTGCGCAGCGGTCTGCCTGTGCGCGGACCTCCTCGGGGATCATGCCGTAGAAGGTCGTGCCACGACCTCCTTGCCGAACGCCAGCCCGGCGCCTTCTTCCAGGAGGGGCAGCACGGTGGCGAGCACGTCGCCCTCGGCGACCTGATGGAGGGCGTCGCTGAAGCCGTCCTCACCGTCGGCGCTGTACAGGCCGTGGGCGCCGACGTTCCATCGTCGCAGCAGGTGGAACCGCAGCATCGGAGTGTGCGGAGTCGGGGGGACGTGCATGCAGATGTCGAACGTGGCCCGTTCGCGATCGCTCAGGAGGGCGTCGCGCAGCGGTGCGCTGAGATCGGTCTGCGCGTCGATGGCCTCATGTGCCGGGATCCCGTCGGCGACGCGCGCCGCGATCGCCCGCCGTTGCTCGGCGGTGAGGGTGAGGGCGTTGTGCGGGCCCCGCGTCGTCATCTGCGGTGCGGCGGCGAGCCGTGAGGACGAGGAGAGCAGCGTGAGCACCAGGTCGGGGATCACCTCGAAGGGGGCGTCCCACCATTCGTACGGGTCGTCCCCGATCCGGGTCAGCGCGATCGCACCGGCGGTGTCCAGGACGACGCGCAGCTCTTCCCTGCCCTCCGGGGTCGTGGCGGTGAGCGCGATGACCACAGGGGCGATCAAAGCGCGCTGGGCGAGCCGCTGCTCCGCCGGGGCCAGGTCGGGTCGCTGCAGCGCGGCGCCGTCGAGGTGCGGCAGCCAGGCGGGATTGATCCGCCGTGGTTCGCGCAGTCGGGCGAAGGCGGCGCTGAGCGCCGGTTCGAGGTGGGAGCGAAAACGTGTCATGAAGGTCCCCTGAGCTCATAGTGCACGCCGACGTCGATGCCGTCACGCTATCCAGGAGGGCCTGCTCTGCGCGATGGGGAGAAGTGCCCACCTCGGCGGATTGCCGCACCCCCGATCGCGCTCTCCGGCCCCGCGGCCGGGTCCAGCAGCGCAGCGGCCCCAGACCGGTCTGATCCGGTCTGGGGCCGCTCGAGGACGGAGGCAGTCTCAGGCGCGGGTCACGGATACCGTGACAGTTCCGCCGGAGACCTTCTCGCTCGCTGCGTGCGCACCCTCGGCCGGTCCGGCCGGGACAGAGACCTCGAGCGCGAGCACCTCACCGACGACCAGCTCCCGGTGCGCGGCGACGGCGGCGGTCACGGACTGATCACCGTCCACGGTGAGACGGATCCGGTCGGAGACCTCGAGGCCTGCCTCGCGGCGGGCCGACTGGATCGCGCGGACCACGTCACGGGCAACTCCCTCAGCCTCGAGCTCCGCGGTGACCCGGGTGTCGAGCGCGATGAAGTCCCCGCCGCGCAGCACGCCGACTGCCCGGCCCTCCATAGCCGCAGTCTCACCGGCGACCAGGTCCAGCGAGTACTCGCCCTCGGCGAGCTCGATGCCGCCGGAGATGACCACGCCGTTCTCGTCGGCGGACCAGTCGCCCGTCTTGGAGCCCTTGATGACCGTCTGCACCTGCTTGCCCAGGCGCGGCCCGGCGGCGCGGGCGTTGACGCTGAGCCGCTGCTCGACGCCCATGCCCTGCGCCTCCTCGCTCGCCACGTCCAGCAGGCGCACTGCCTTGACGTTGAGCTCGTCGGAGAGGAGAGCCGTGAATGCCTCGAGGGTGCTCGGGTTGTGGTGGACCACGGTGAGCTCGGCGAGCGGCAGGCGGGCCCGCAGCTGTCCCTTCTTGCGCAGGGAGTTGCCCACGCTCGCGATGGCGCGGACGTCGTCCATCTGCCCGACCAGCTCCGGGTCGCGGGGGAACAGCTCCGCATCGGGCCAGTCGGTCAGGTGCACGGACCGCCCGCCGGTGAGCTGCTTCCAGATCTCCTCGGTGACCATCGGCAGCAGCGGCGCCGCCACCTGGCAGAGGGTCGTGAGGCACGTGGAGAGCACGTCGATCGCCTGTTCGTCGCCCTCCCAGAACCGGTCGCGGGAACGGCGCACGTACCAGTTGGTGAGCATGTCGAGGTAGTCCTGGATCAGCTCGGCGGCGTCCGCGATCGCGAGCGCGGTCATCGCCTCCTTCACCTCCCGCACCAGGTCACCGGTGCGGGCCAACAGGTAGCGGTCCATGACGTCGGTGGAGTCGAAGCGGGTCTGCCCGCGGTAGCCCGTCGGCTTCCCGGAGGCGTCCTTCTCGCCTGCCGCGTTGGCGTACAGCCCCAGGAAGTACCAGACGTTCCACAGCGGCAGCACCATCTGACGGGTGGCATCGCGGATCTTCGGCTCATCGACCACGAGATTGCCGCCGCGCAGGATCGGCGAGCTCATGAGGAACCAGCGCATCGCGTCGGCCCCGTATTTGTCGAACATCTCGCGCACGTCGGGATAGTTGCCCAGCGACTTGGACATCTTCTGCCCGTCCTCGCCGAGCACGATGCCGTGGCAGATCACCGAGGTGAACGCCGGACGGTCGAAGAGCGCGGTGGAGAGCACGTGCATGACGTAGAACCAGCCGCGGGTCTGCCCGATGTACTCCACGATGAAGTCCGCGGGGTTGTGGGACTCGAACCGCTCGGTGTTCTCGAAGGGGTAGTGCATCTGCGCGAACGGCATCGAGCCGGAGTCGAACCAGACGTCGAAGATCTCCTCGAC
>NZ_JBQDLF010000006.1:0-65844 GCF_052095815.1 Brachybacterium sp.
ATCGTGGCCACTACGTCGCCTCGCCCTCGTCGGGCGGCGGGATCGTGCGATCCGCACGGGAGGGCAGGGGCTCCATGTCCTCGGCGGCGTCCTCCTCGAGGCCACCGGCATCCGAGGCACCACCGGCGTCCGAGGGAGCAGGGGAGACGGCGGGAGGGGGCTGGTTCGCGGTCGCGGCCTGCTCGAGCCGATCGATGATCTGGTCTGCGGAGGATCGGTCGGAGGCGTTGATCGTGTTCTGGACCTGCTGCCGGGTCACCTCGGGCAGCTCCTCGAGCTCGATGTCGGTGACCTCGATCGGATCGGACAGCGAGATCGGCCCCAGGTCCTGCGAGATCCCCTGGTAGAGGACCACGTGGGTGCCATCGGTGCCGACATAGAACTGCCGCTGCGACCAGGCAAAGCCCGCCCAGAGCAGCCCGCCCAGCAGGGCGATCAGCAGCATCAGCGCCACCAGCGCCGGCCAGGGGCTGCGGCGCGGGGGCTCCTCCGCGGAGAAGTCCTCGTCCTCGTAGGGGACCTCGGGCTCCTCCCGGGTCAGGGCCGCGGCCTTCGCGGCAGGTCCGGAGGCCGCCGTCGGGGCGTGGCGGTTGCGGGCCGCGGAGCCCACGATCTGCGGGCTGGTGGAGGGGGCCTCGACGCCGCGGGGGAGCCCGTCCAGATCCATCACGTCGGCGATGATGCAGGTGATGTTGTCGGGGCCGCCGCCCTTCAGCGCCAGCTGGATCAGCTCCTCGGCGCACTCCCCGGGATCCTCGATCTCCTTGAGGGTCGCGTCGATCGTGCTCAGCGACACCAGCCCGGACAGTCCGTCGGAGCAGAGCATCCAGCGGTCGCCCGGATGGGCGGGGCGCAGCGAGAGGTCCAGCTCGGGGTCGGCATCCACATCGCCGAGCACTCGCATCAGCACCGACCGCTGCGGATGGCGCTCGGCCTCGTCCTCGGTCAGCCGGCCCTCGTCCAGCAGCCGCTGCACGAAGGTGTGGTCCTTGGTGATCTGGGTGGTCTCGTCCCCGCGCAGCAGGTAGGCGCGGGAATCGCCGATGTGGGCGAGGGCGAACTTGCCCTCCGCGCGCAGCAGAGCGGTGATCGTGGTGCCCAGTCCCCGCAGCTGGGGCTCGTCCCGGGCACGCCGCAGGATCTCCTGGTTGGCCGCGAGCACGCTCTCCTCGAGGGTGGCCACGATGTCGGAGGCAGGGGTCTCGGAGTCCAGCTGGGCGAGCCGGCCGATCGCGACGGACGAGGCGACGTCGCCGCCCGCGTGGCCGCCCATTCCGTCGGCCACCACCAGCAGGTGGCTGCCGGCGTAGCCGGAGTCCTGGTTGTTGGACCGCACGAGGCCTACATCGGAGCGGGCGGCGTACCGCAGGGCGATGCTCATCGCGGACCTCGTCTCAGTTCGATCTCGGTGCGGCCGATCCGCACCTGGGCCCCGGGCCGGAAGGGCACGGCGCCCTCGATCCGGCGACCGGACACCAGGGTGCCGTTGGTGGAGCCCAGATCCTCCACCATCCACTCGCCCTCGCGCTGGAACACGCGGGCGTGGCGGTTGGAGGCGTAGTCGTCATCCACGACCAGGGTGCATTCAGGAGCGCGGCCGATGAGGATCGGGGTGGATCCCAGCGTCAGCGAGGTGCCGCGCAGAGGGCCGGCGGTGACGACCATCGCGGCCTGGGTGACCTCGGGGTCCGTGCGCAGCTGGGGAGGGCTGCCGGCCTCGGCGGCGGCTCCGCCGATCGGCCCGGAGGCGGGGCGCTGCTCGCGGCGCGGATCCCGGCTCGAGCGGGTGACCACGGTGGTGCCGAAGAGATCGTTGCGCAGCACCAGCACCACCACGATCACGAAGATCCACAGCGCCAGCACGAAGCCCAGGCGCAGGGCGACCAGTGTCAGTTCGCTCATAGGGCGTTCACCAGCTGACCGGGCCGGCAGCGGGGAGCAGCACGGTCAGGCGGGTGCGACCGATCTTCAGCAGCGAGCGGTCATGGAGCGCGACGGGCGTGCGGATCCGCTCGCCGTCGACGAAGGTGCCGTTGGTGGAGCCGAGATCGGTGGCGATCAGGGTGGAATCCGCCTCCGCGCGCAGCTCGAGGTGATGGCGGGAGACCCCGGTGTCCTCGAGGATGATGTCCGCGTCGCCGCCGCGACCGATCACCGTGACCGGACCGGTCAGCAGGTACTGCTGCCCATCGATCTCGATGATCGGGCTGCCGCCGGCCCCCGCCTGCGCGGCACCGGTGGCCGGGGCCACGCTGCCGCGCTCGGTGCGGGACTCGGTCTCGAAGCGGCCGATGCGCACCTCGTCGTCGCGGGCGAGCTCGATCGAGACCCCGCCGACGAACATATAGCGCTGCTTGTCGGCATGCTCGGTGAGCACCCGCTGCAGCTCGTCCAGCAGGGTGTCCTGCCAGGAGTCGAAGCGGTCGTAGTCCTGGGAGTGCAGGTAGATCGTGTAGACGTTGGGGGCGAGGGTCCGGGTGCGGTCGAGCACCTGGATCTGGTCATCGCACTCGCGCTTGAGCCCCTGCGCCAGGTCGAGCGGCTTCAGCTGACCGCGGCCGGGCGAGAAGACGCTCGTCACGCCACGGTCCAGGCCGCGCTCGATCCGATCCAAGATCCCCACGATGGTCCTTCGCTGTCGCTGTGGCTGCTGATGCGCGAGCGCCGATCGACGAGGTCGGTCGATGAGGCTGCTCGCCACCAGATCGTATCGCGAGAGCAGGTCCCTGCCGGGACCGCCGGGCGCGGGAGCGGCGAGGAAATCGTGCAGGGCTCGTGAAGAGGCAGGACCCGGGAGGGGAGGGGGCAGCGATACCGCCCCCTCCCCAGCCGCTCCGGCGGTCGTCTCCGGCAGTCCTGCTGGCCGGCCCGGCTCAGTACACGAGCACGCGACGGCCCTTGGCGAACCAGGAGCCTCTCCAGAGCATGTCCGACGCCCCGACGGAGATCCGGCAGCAGCCGTGGGAGGCCGGGTAGGTGGGGATCGAGGTCGATCCGTGGATCGCCCAGCCGCGGTCGTAGTAGCCGGGACGGTAGAGGTTCCCCAGCGGGCCGTTCTGCCAACCCCTGCTGTACAGGCTGTACATCGAGAAGCTCCCGCGCGGGGTGGTCGCCGTCTTCCATCGACCTCCCGAGTAGTAGCGCTCGCCGCTGCCGGTGGAGGTGTTCAGGATGTAGGCCAGGGCGCCGCCGGTGGTCGCGATGATGATCTGCTTCCTCAGATCGACCTCAAATCCGATGCCGCTGGTGATCCGGCGTGAAGGCTGCGTGCCGGCGTCGAGCGCCCGGTACGTCTTCGGGCCCACGACCCCGTCCCGACCCAGGCCCGCCGCCTTCTGGAGCGCGAACACCGCCTGCTGGGTCTGGTGGCCGAAGCTGCCATCGGCCGTTCCGCACCAGTACTTCAGAGCAGTCAGCCTCTGCTGCAGCGAGCTGACAGCCGACCCCCGGCTGCCTCTGCGGAGCGTGGGCGGGGCTGCGGTCGCGGCGCCGGAGCCCAGTGCCAGGCCAGCGCCCAGCGTGCCCACCCCGAGCAGCAGGGTGCGGCGTGACGGCGCAGCGATGGGCAGCAGCGCGCCGGTGGCGCGCTCCGGTCTCCGGGTGATGTCCAGGTGATTCATTCTTCCCCCTCATGCAGGTGCCGGCGGTTCGGCGAACCGTGGGTCCGGGATGCTCGTCGGTGAGCGATCGGCTACATCATGTGCACGCCAAGAACAGGTAAACAAGAGGAAAAAAGCTGCAGGTCCTGAGGTTTCCCGGGAGTAGTCGATAGCACTCCTGGTCGGGGCGACAAAACGGTCACGTCACGAAATGGCATCGAAGGAGGCGGGGGCTTCTGGACTGCTGACGGGGCGTGGCCCCTCGGCGGCACCGCCCGGACGTCTCGAGGCGGACAGCTCGAGGCGGATGTGCCATGTTCGGATGTGCCATATTTGAGCGCGTGGAGACCGAGACCCAGCCCGAGATCCCCGTCGACATCGACTTCGCGCATGCGGTGGGGGTGTCCGACGCCGAGCGCACCCTGCATCTCCAAGGCGATGACGCGCAGGTCTGGGACCTGGCGAGCGTCTCCAAGCCGCTGGCCGCGATCGGGGCCCTGATCGCAGTGGACCGCGGCCTCGTCGACCTCGACGAGCCCGCTGGCCCGGAGGGAGCGAGCGTGCGCCACCTGCTCGCCCACACCGCCGGCTACGCCTTCGACGGCGACGAGACCGTCGGCGCTGTCGGCGCCCGCCGCATCTACTCCAACACCGGCTTCGAGGTGCTCGCCGCGCACCTCGAGGAGGCCACCGGCTACGACTACGCCGACTGGATGGAGCAGACCGTCGTCGCAGGGCTCGACCTCACCGACCTCGAGGTCACCGGCTCGCCGGCCGCCGGCTACCGCGGCTCGATCCGCGACCTGCTGGCCGTGGGACGGGAGCTGCTCGCGCCCACGTTGATCCCCGAGGACCTCTGGCGCGAGGCGACTGCGGTCCAGTTCCCGGGGCTGGCGGGAATCCTCCCCGGCTACGGGCGGCAGAAGCCCAACGACTGGGGCTTGGGCTTCGAGATCCGCGGCCGGAAGAATCCGCACTGGACCGGCGCGCACTCCTCGCCGGAGACCTTCGGGCACTTCGGCCAGTCCGGCTCCTTCCTCTGGGTGGACCCGGCAGCCGGACTCACCGCAGCCTTCCTCGGCGCGCAGCCGTTCGGTCCCGATCACGTGCGGATCTGGCCCGGCCTCACCGATCAGATCCTCGCGCACTGGGGCGACGGGAGCGGGACCGCGCGATGAGCGCCCTGGACCTGCTCGACGATTTCGGCTTCGAGGCCGCAGCCATCGTGCTCGGCCGGGAGGGGGAGCGGGAACGGCGCGGCGACGTCCAGAGGCTGCGCCCATGGCGCTCAGTCACCAAGGCGCTCACCGGCTGCGGCGCCGCCCTGGCGCTGCAGCAGGGGTCGGTGGATCTCGAGGACCCGGCGGGCCCTCCCGGCGCGACGCTGCGCCACCTGCTCGCCCACGCCTCGGGCTACTTCTACGAGTCCGAGAGCACGCTGCAGGCCCCCGGCCTGCGCCGTCACTACTCCAACTACGGCATCGACGAGGCCGCACGACACATCGAGCGGGCGCTCGGCCGCGACTACGGCGACTGGATCCAGGAGCGCATCGCCGAACCGCTCGGGATGGGCTCCCTGCAATGGAGCGGCTCGGCCTCCGTCGGCGCCCATGGCTCCCTCACCGACCTCGCCCTCTTCGCCGCCGAGCTGCTGCAGCCCACACTGCTGGAGCCCCGCTGGTTCGCCGAGCTCACCGGCGTGCAGTTCCCCGAGCTGGTGGGGATCATGCCCGGCTTCGGCAAGCAGACCCCCAACCCGTTCGGGCTCGGCCTCGAGGTGCGCGGCGCCAAGTCCCCCCACTGGACCGGCACCGGCAACAGCGAGGCCACCGTGGGCCACTTCGGCATGCGCGGCACCGCCTTCTGGGTGGACCCCGTCGCCGGGCTCGCGCTGGTGGTCGGCACCTCCCACGACTTCTGCGACGCCCACCGAGAGGTGATGCCCCGCCTGGCCGACGCCGTGCTCACAGCGCACGGGGGCTGACGGGGCTCAGGGGGCTCGGTGGTGCCGCGTACCCCGTCGGCGCGCTCCACCCCGTCGAGCCGCTCCCCGATCGGCTGCCCCGTCCGCTCCCGTTGGCTACGTTGCGAAAAGTTCCATAATTTGGCACTTTTCTCGGCGTCGCGGAGGGGCGCCGGATGCCGCGTGACGAAAGGTCCCATATCAGCGGTACTTTTTGGGGCGTGGCGGGAGCTGGGACGTGGCGGGAGCTGGGCAGGGCGGGATCTGGGCCGGGGCGGGAGTAGGACCGGGCGGGAGCAGGACCCGGGCTGAACCGGACCGCCGGGTCAGGTGTTGTGGACCAGCGGCCCGGCCGGGTCGCGCCAGCCGGCGAGCACTTCGAGCATGCGCACCAGGCGCACCGTGGCCTCCACGTCGTGCACCCGCAGGATCCGGGCGCCGTGGTGGATGGTCCACGCCGCGGCTGCGAGCGAGCCCTCCAGGCGGTGCTCCTTGGTCAGGCCCAGCGACTCGCCCACGAAGTCCTTGCGTGACAGCGCCGCCAGCATCGGCAGGCCGAGCGAGGAGTACTGCTCGAAGCCGCGCAACAGCTCGAGGGTCTGCAGGGTGTTCTTGTTCAGGTCCGGCCCGGGATCGAGCACCACTCGCGAGCGGGGGATCCCGGCCTCGAGCGCGCGCTGGAGACGTGCGGCGAGGAAGTCTCGCACCTCGGTGACCACGTCGTCGTAATGCGGCCGGGGGAGGGGCTGACGGGGCTGTGCCGCGGAATGGGTGATCACCAGGGAGGCTCCGGTCTCGGCGACCGTGGCGGCCATCCGTGGATCCGAGAGCCCGGTGGTGTCGTTGATGAGGTCTGCCCCGGCCTCGATCGCGGCCCGAGCCACCTCGGCGTCGAAGGTGTCCACCGACAGCAGCACGTGCTCGGGCAGCTCATCGCGCAGCGCGGCGATCACCGGGACCACCCGCTCGATCTCCTCCGGCGCCGGCACCGGGTCCCCGGGGGCGAACTTCACCCCGCCCACGTCGATCAGGTCCGCGCCGGCGCCGGCGGCCTCGAGCCCGGCGGCCACCGCGGCCTCCAGAGCCCAGGTGCGGCCCTCGTCGAAGAAGGAATCACGGGTGCGGTTCACGATGCCCATCACCAGCACCCGGCGGGCGGTGTCCGGCAGCGGCCGAGGTGCGGTGGGTGCGGTGGGAAGGGAGGTGGTGGAGCGCGGTGCGGCGAGAGGCCGTGGAGCACTCGGCGTCCGCTCGGGTGCGGGCGATACAGTGGATCCGGCCACGGGAGCGCGGCGTGTCGCGCTCTCGTCCAGTGCGTTGTTCATGGTCCGTTCCTCCGCGGTTCAGGCCGGGTCCCCGCGTCTTTGAGCGGTGCCCGACCTGCACTACGTTATGGGTGGACACGGAAGTGCACAATCCGGCTGCGTCGTCCTTCGCACGCCGGGACTTTGACCTGATGGAGGACTCACGAGATGAAGATCGTCGTCGCCGGTGGAGATGGATTCTGCGGCTGGCCCACTGCCCTGTACCTCTCGCAGAAGGGCCACGACGTCACCATTGTGGACAACCTGGTGCGCCGCGAGATCGATGTGGAGCTGGGCTCGAACTCCGTGACTCCGATCCTCCCGCTCCAGGAGCGGGTCGAGGTCTGGAAGGAGGTGTCCGGGAAGGACATCGCCGCCCGGATCGTGGACCTCACCGACTATGACGCCACCGCCGCCGTCATCCGGGACGTCCAGCCCGAGGCGTTCGTGCACTTCGCCGAGCACCGCTCCGCGCCCTACTCGATGATCGATCGCGCCCATGCGATCGAGAACCACCGCAACAACATCGAGGGCACCCTGAACGTGCTCTGGGCGATCAAGGACTTCGCCCCCGACTGCCACCTCGTCAAGCTCGGCACCATGGGCGAGTACGGCCAGCCGAACATCGACATCGAAGAGGGCTGGCTCGAGGTCGAGCACAAGGGCCGCAAGGACCGCCTGCCCTATCCCAAGCAGCCCGGCTCGTTCTACCACCTCACCAAGGTGCATGACAGCGACAACATCATGTTCGCCTGCAAGATCTGGGGCATCCGCGCCACCGATCTGAACCAGGGCGTGGTCTACGGCCTGGAGACCGCCGAGACGCGCCTGGACCCGCGCCTGGTCAACCGCTTCGACTACGACGCCGTGTTCGGCACCGCGCTGAACCGCTTCATCGTCCAGGCGGCCATCGGCCATGATCTCACCGTCTACGGCAACGGCTCCCAGACCCGCGGTTACCTGGACATCCAGGACACCGTGCGCTGCATCGAGCTGGCCTGCGAGAACCCGGCGGACGTCGGCGAGTTCCGCGTCTACAACCAGTTCACCGAGCAGTTCTCCGTCAAGGAGCTGGCCGAGAAGGTGCAGAAGGTCGCGGCGGACCTCGGCAACGAGGTGACCGTCTCCAGCATGGAGAACCCGCGCGTGGAGAAGTACGACCACTACTACAACGCCGTCAACACCAGCCTGCTCTCGCTGGGTCTGGAGCCGCACCTGCTGACCGACGAGCACCTCACCGAGGTCCTCAAGGTCGCGATGAACAACACCGACCGGGTCAAGCGCGAGCTGGTCATGCCCACCGTCACCTGGAAGTGACCCGCAGCCCGTGAAGATCGCGATCGTCACGGAGACCTTCCTGCCGTCGGTCGACGGCGTGGTGACCAGGCTCCGCCACGCCGTCGAGCGGATGACCGAGCTCGGCCACGAGGTCATGGTCATCGCGCCCGACCTCGGTGTCACCGAGCATCATGGGGCGCGGGTGGTGGGGGTCAAGCCCGTGACCCTGCCGTTCTACAAGCACCGCCGGTTCACTCTGCCGAACCCCACCGTGGACGGCATCATCCGCGGCTTCCACCCGGATGTGGTCCACGCCGCCCAGCCGTTGCTGCTGGCCTCCTCGGGGGCCTTCGCCGCGCATCGGCAGCGGATCCCGCTGGTCGCGAGCTATCACACGCATATCCCGCGCTACCTGGACCTCTACCGGGCCTACCGCTGGGGCAAGCGCCCCGTGTGGTGGCAGATCCGGCGCAACCACGCGCTCGCGGACATCAACATCGCCACCTCGGAGACGATGCGCGCCGAGCTCGCGACCCAGGGCATCCAGAATCTTCACGTGGTGCGCCGCGGCGTGGACACGCAAGCGTTCCATCCCCGCTTCGCCTCCGCGGAGATGCGGGAGCGCCTCACCCAGGGGCACCCGGAGAAGAAGCTCCTGGTGTTCGTGGGCCGCCTCGCTGCGGAGAAGGAGATCCACACGCTGCGACCGATGATGGAACGACGCGAGGACGTGGCGCTCGCGATCGTCGGGGACGGCCCGTACCGGCGCGAGCTCGAGCAGCTCTTCGCCGGCACCTCGACGCTGTTCCCCGGATTCATGGAGGGCGAGGAGCTCGCGGGCGCCTTCGCGAGCGCCGACGGATTCATCTTCCCCTCGGTCACCGAGACGCTGGGCCTGGTGATCCTCGAGGGGATGGCCTCCGGGCTCCCCGTGGTCGCCGCCCGCTCGGGGCCGACGATGGAACAGGTCGCCGACGGGGTGGACGGGCTGCTGTTCGACTCCGGGGACGAGGCGAGCCTGGACGCGGCGCTGGTCCGGCTCGGCGACGGGGTGCTGCGCGGGCGCATCCGCGAGGCTGCCCGCGCCGAGGCGGAGAAGTTCTCCTGGGAGAACGCCTCCGATGACCTGCTGCGCTACTACGAGATGGCGATCGAGAAGCACCGCACCGGGATCACCGGCTGATATTCGGTCACTCCCTGGCCCTCGGCGCCAGGGGGATCGCGTCGATCAGCTCACGCGTGTACGCGGAGCAGGGCGCGGCGAAGACCTCCGCGGCCGGGCCCTGGTCCACGACCCGGCCCCGTTGCAGGACCGTCATCGAATCGGAGATCTGTCGCACCAGGCTCAGGTCGTGGGAGATGAACAGCATCGTCAGCGCCGGATCCTCGGCGCGCAGCGCGAAGAGCAGATCGATGATCTGCGCCTGCACGGTGACGTCGAGCGCGGAGGTGGGCTCGTCCAGCACCAGCGTGGACGGGGAGAGGATCAGCGCCCGAGCGATCGCGACGCGCTGACGCTGGCCGCCGGAGAGCCGGCCGATATGCCGCGCCGCGGTCTCCTCGGCGATCCCGACCTGTCGCAGCAGCGCCTGGGCGCGGGAACGCGCCTCCGCCTTCGCGGTCCCGCCGATGCGCAGGGGTTCTGCGACCAGGTCGACTACGCGACGGCGCGGATCGAGCGCGGCCAGCGGGTTCTGGTACACCAGCTGGAGCGCGGACGGATCGGGGTTGACGGCGGCGGGAATGCGCGGCCGCGGCGTTCCCGAGACCTCCACCGTGCCGGTGTCGAAAGCAGTCAGCCCGGCGATGATCCGGGCGAGGGTGGTCTTCCCGGATCCCGACTCTCCGACCAGCGCATGGATCTCGCCGCGCCGCACCGTGACGTCGACCTCCTCGAGCACCCGGTGGACGCCGTCGAAGGACTTCGCCAGCGCGGTGACCTGCACCGCGGGCTCGCTCTCGAGGCTCTCCCGCCGGGTCTGCAGCGTGGCTCGCGCCGCCGCGTACTTCTGCGGCGTCATCGCGGGGACGTCGCGGAACAGCTGCAGCGTGTAGGGGGCTGACGGGCTCGCGACCACCTGCGCGGAGGAGCCCTGTTCGACGACGCGGCCGTGCTGCAGCACGACCACCCGATCGCTGCGCTCCGCGGCGAGAGACAGGTCATGGGTGATCAGCAGCACCGACAGGGACAGCTCGTCGCGCAGCTCTTCGAGGAGGTCCAGCACCCGCTTCTGCACCGTGACGTCGAGGGCTGAGGTGGGCTCGTCGGCGATCAGCACGCTGGGGTTCCCGGCGAGGGCACCGGCGATCAGGACGCGCTGGAGCTGGCCGCCGGAGAGCTCATGCGGATATGCCGCGAGCTTCCGCTCCGCATCGGCGATGTGCACGGTCTCCAGCAGCTCCCGGGCGATTCGTCGCGCCTCCCGCGGGGGAACATCGCGGGCCTGGCGCACCGACTCGGCGACATGCCCTCCGACGGTCTGCAGCGGGTCCAACGAGCCCAGCGGATCCTGCGGCACATACCCCAGAATGCTGCCCCGCACCGCCTGCCAGCCGCGCTCGCCGAGGCGGGAGACGTCCTGGCCGAGCAGGTGGACGCCGCCGGTCAGCCAGCGTGCATTGTCCGCGAGCAGACCGCTGATCGCGGAGGCGATCGTGGTCTTGCCCGACCCTGATTCACCGACCAGCGCGGTGGTGCTGCCGGTGGGGACGTCGAAGGACGCCTCGATGACCGTGGGGACGATGCGGCCACCGCTCGAGTAGCCGATGCTCAGGGAATCCACCGAGATCGCGGGCGGTGCAGTGACCGCGGGCGGCGCAGCGTTCGTGGGACGCGCAGTGGCCGTGGTCGCCACGGCGGCGGGGAGCGTGAGATCGAGATCGAGGTGATGGGTGGTCATGCGGTGGTCCTCCGGATCCTTCCCAGGACACCCTGCAGATGGGATGCCGCAAGCACGGTGATGACGATGACCGCTCCGGGGGCGAGGAGCAGCCAGGGGGCGGAGAGCAGGTACTGCCGGCCCTCGGCGACCAGGAGCCCCCACTCCGGGTGTGGCGGCACCGCGCCGAAGCCCAGGAAGCTCAGCGAGGAGATCCAGACGATCGAACCGCCGAACTGCAGCGGGATCAGCGAGGCGACCGGACCCACCGCGTTGGGGAGGATGTGATGGATCAGGGTGCGCCGGCGCGAGGAGCCCTGATGCTGCGCCGCCTCGACATAGGAGGAGGTCCGCACGGTGAGCACCTCCGCGCGGGTCACCCGGGCGAAACTCGCGATCGAGGAGATGCCCACGGCGATCGCGGCATTGATCGCCCCGAAGCCCAGGGCCACGATGATCACCATCGACAGCAGCAGGCCCGGCACGGACAGCAGCACATCGATCAGTCGGCTGACCACCGCGTCGACCCAGCCGCCCAGGTAACCCGAGACGATGCCGAGCGCGAGACCGCCTGCAAGACCCACCGCGACGGCGACGGCAGAGGCGCTGAGCGAGGTCCGCGCCCCGTGGACGATCCGGGTGTAGAGGTCGCGGCCGAGGTAGTCCGTGCCCAGCCAGTGGGTGAGCGAGGGGCCATCCAGAGCCTGCGCGGTCGCAGCGCTGAGCGGGTCGCCAGGGGCGAGCAGAGAGGGGGCGACGACGGCGATGACCAGCAGCGCCAGCAGCAGCATCGCGGCGATGTCCGCGATGCCGAGGGAGGCCAGGCGCTGGGAGGTGAGGCCCCGGGAGGAGCGGGGCGGCGTACGACGGCTCGCGGGCACCGCCCGGGAGAGGAGGCTCGTCACGGGGTCACGCTCCTTCGGTCAGGGCGGGCTGGGCGGAGCGAGCGGTCGGGGCGCTGGCTCCCAGACGTGACTCGGTGATGCTGATCCGGGGATCGATCACCGGATACAGCAGATCGGTGGCGAGGTTGACCAGCGAGTACAGCGAGGAGACCAGTAGCACCACGGCGAGCACGATGGGTCCGTCCTGCGAGCGCACCGCCTGCTCGGTGACATATCCGAGCCCTGCGCGGTGGAAGACCGATTCCACGATCACGGAGCCGGCGATGAGATCCGCGATCGTCAGGGCCAGCAGGGTCAGCGCCGGGATCGACCCGTTGCGGATGACATGCCGGGCGGCGATCGACCCCTGGGACAGGCCCCGTGAGCGGAGCACCCGGACGAAGGGCCTCCCATTCGCCTCGGTCAGCCCCTGGATGAGCACCTGGGTGATCGAGGGGCTGGCGGCGATGCCGAGGGTCAGCGCGGGGAGGATCAGGCTGGACAGACTCTCCGTGTCCAGAGACGAGACCCAGCCGAGCTGGTAGGAGAAGATCTGCAGCAGCAGCAGACCGATCAGGAAGCTGGGCGTGGCCAGGGACAGCGCCGGCACCAGGCGGGCGAGGCCGCGCACCGGCTCCCAGGGGGCGAAGACCGCGAGCAGCCCCACCGAGGCCGCGATCACTGCGGCGACGACCAGCGCCGCGAGGGCGAGCAGCAGCGTCGAGCCGAGCCCCTGCATCACCATGTCGCTCACGGCGCGGCCGGTCCCCAGCGAATAGCCGAGATCGCCCTGGAACAGGCGCCCAACCGTGATGAGGAACTGCAGCAGGGCAGGCTGATCGAGGTTGTAGTACTCGATGATCGCCTTCGCCTGCCCGGGCGGGATCGGGTTCTGGGGGTTGTCGAGGCGGTTGGCGACCGGATCGCCCGGCAGGGCGAACAGCACCCAGTAGGTGAGCAGATAGGTGATGGCCACGACCAGCATGGCCTGGAGGATCCGGGTGATGAGATAGCGGGAGCGCATGGTGGGGGTTCTCCTCACGGGGTCACGGTCGATCGAGCCACGTGGCGTAGAACAGCGGTCGCGCCTCGGCGCTCCAGGAGAAGTCCTGCACATCGCTCTGCGCGGCGAAGATCTGGGAGTCCTTGAGCAGGGGGAGGACATAGGCGTTCTCGATGACGTGGTGCTGCAGCTCCGCCAGCAGGGCGGACCGCTCGGCGGGGTCCGTCGCAGTGGCCTGCTCAGTGAGCAGCTCATCGAGGGTCGGATCGGCGCCGTCGAGGGAGAAGGCGTCGGTGCCGTCGGCCGCCCACTGAGTGCGCAGCGTCGCCCAGGTCGCCGGATAGGGCCAGCCGGAGCGGACCGTGGCGACGTCGGGGGCGGCGTAGGCCTCGGAGACCTGGGAATAGTCCGCGTCGCGCAGCGACAGCTCGACACCGAGCTCCTTGAGCTGGGCCTGGACCAGCTGGTACAGCGGCTTGGCAGTCGAGTCGTAGACATCGATGACGGTGACCAGCGACAGGCGCTCGCCGTCCCGGGTGCGATAGCCCTCGCTGTCGAGGTCTGAGAATCCTGCCTCATCGAACAGCGCGGCGGCCTTCACCGGGTCGTAGGTGAGCTGGGTGCTGAGGTCGACGAAGCCGAAGGCGTCTTCGGTGACCACGCTCCGGGCGACCGCCCAGTTCTCGGTGTACAGGTCACTGACCAGGGAGGCGCGATCGATGCCGACCTGGAGCGCCTGGCGCACGCGCGCGTCCTGCAGCGCGGGGATCGAGACCCGCAGCTGCCAGTGATTGGTCGCGCCGATGCCCTGCGCGGAGAGGATCTGGAAGGACGGATCCTCGGCGAGCTGGAGCTCGTCGGCGGGCTGGAGGTAGCGGATCAGATCGGCCTGTCCGGAGCGGAGCGTTCCCAGCCGGGCCGTGTCGTCGGTGACGGCGTGGACCTCGAGGCGCTCGAGGCGCGCCTCGCCCTGATGTGCGAGGCTCGGCGGGGCCCAGTCGTAGCCCTGCCGCCGCACGAATACGATCTTCTCGCCGTACTTCTCGCTCTCGACGGTGAACGGGCCGCTGCCGATGATCCCGGTGATCTGCTGCTGGCTCTCCAGAGGCGCATCGATCGTGGCGTCCGCGACGAGCACGGCGGCCCATCCCGAGAGCACGTCGAGGAACTCGGCGTAGGGCTCGAGCAGGGTCACCGTGACGGTGCTGCCCGCGACGCTGATCCCCTCGAGCTGCGGCCACTGGGCCGAGGGCTGGATGCCCTTGGCGTCATCGCCCGCGGCCTGCCATTGCAGGTTCCGGGCCACGCTCGCGGCGTCCAGCGACGTGCCGTCGGAATAGGTCACGCCCTCACGGACGGCGAAGGTGTAGGTGAGGCCGTCCGCGGAGATCTCCCAGCTCTCAGCGATGTAGGGCTGCAGCTCGCCGGTGGCGGGATCCTTCCAGATCAGGCGATCGGCGATGTTCTCGAGATAGGCGGAGTCCTGCCAGGTGCCGGCACCCTGCGGCTGGGTGGAGCGGCTCGCCTCGGCATCGAGGTACACGAGGGTCCCACCGCTCACCGGGCTGCCGGGGGCGTCGCCGGCGGTTGAGCCGCCGGCGCTGCCGCCCGAGGCGGAGGTGTCGGCCCCGCCACGGCTGGCCAGGCCCCAGGCGGAGGCCGCACCGACCACGGCGACCGCGGCGATTCCGCCGCCGATCATGCGTCGCCGACGGATCCTGCCGTCCTCGGAGCTGGCCCGGGCCAGGGCCTCCTCGAGCCGCTGGGAGGCGTGGTCCTGCGCGGCGGGGTGGTTCTTGTCGCTCATCGGTGGGCTCCTGGTGCGGTGAGGTCACGGGGCGTGGCAGAGGGAGCGGGAGTCGTCGGTGCGACGTCCCCGAACTGCTCGGCGCTCTCTTCGACTCCGAGCTCATAGGCGCCGATCAGCCGGCGCCGCTGCTTCATCGGGTTGTGGGAGGCGACGGTGCGAGCATGTCGCCAGAAGCGGTCGAAGCCGTGGCGCGTGGACACCTGCGAGGCGCCGCCGACCTCGAAGAGATCTGTGGTCAGGGTGAGCACCCGGTCGACGATCTCGCCCTGGATCCGGTAGACATCGCGCTTGGCCTGCCGGAAGTCCGCCTCCGAGGCGGCACCCCGCCGATGACCTTCGATGATCTGATCCCAGCGGTCGGCGACGGCCAGGACCAGGGTGCGGGCGGCGAAGGCCCCTGAGGAGGCGGAGCCGATGGTGTCCTGGACAAGGGGGTCCTCGCGGACCTCGGTGGCACCCAGGCGACCGAACAGGCGGCGGCGCCCCTGGACATAGGTCACGGACTCGCTCACCGCGGCCTGACCGATCCCGGCGATCACCGCGAGCAGGACCAGCTGGAACAGTCCCTGCCGCAGCTGGCCCTCGACAGTGGAGCGGTCGGTGCCGCGCACGTGCGCGGGGTCGACCAGGGCGCCGATGAAACGGGTGGTGCCGGTGCCGGTGAGCTGCTGGCCGAACCCGTCCCAGTCGTCCTCGCAGACCACGCCCGGCTGGTCGGTGGAGACCGTCACCAGCACCACGTCACCGTCCTCGGTGGTGGCGAGCAGGTCGATCCAGTCCGCGTAGATGCTGCCGGTCGTGTAGTACTTGGTGCCGCTGAGCACCAGCCGGTCACCCTCACGAGTGAGGGTGGTGGCGATGTCGAGCGTCTCGGACTTCTCTGACTGGGCGTTGCCGATGAAGTCCCCGGCCACAGCGCGGGCGAACCAGAGATCCCGCTCCGCGGGCTCCGCGAACAGCGCTACTTCCTCCAGCAGCACGAAGTGCCCGCGGAAGAGGTGCGCCAGGTGGGAGTCGGCGGCGGCGAGGTCGGTGAGGTGCTCGAAGGTCTCGCGCAGCGACCACCCGAACCCACCGTGCGCCGCCGGAACCCGGACTCGCCCGAAACCGAGCTGGAGCAGCCGTGCCAGCAGTGCACGGGGCAGGACATGATCGGTCTCGCGCTGCCGCACCTGCCGGGCCGCCTCGGTGAGCAGGGCATCCCAGGCCGCTGCATTCCAGGCCGTCGCATCCCAGTCCGTGGCGTCCCAGTCCGTCACGTCTCGAGAGGCGGAGCCCCGGGCAGCGGCGTCGTTCCCCGAGGCATCGAAGGAACCGTCGACCGGTCTCGCAGCGGAGGCTGCCTCGTGAAGGGTCTCAGTCATCGGTGGGGCACCTTTTCAAGTGGGGTCGACGTCCAGGTCGTTCGCGCGCCGCGGGTGAACGCAGGGAATGCGGGGAGAGGTCGGGGGCGGTATGCGGGGGCCCTCCGAGGAGGACGCAGCCGAGCATAAGTAGCGCTTGGCCCACTCCCAAGGTTTGTGACGCGGCGCGACGGAGATCGCGAAGATGACGTCGCGAGAACGAGATCGCAAGCAGGGCGCCGCGCGAGCAGGACTGCGAACACGGCGCCGCGAGACCGGTGTCGGCATACGGGAAGGATCGACGCCATTGCCTCTTCACCCGCATGATCGAGGGATGACGAGCACTGCCCCCATGCCTCAGCCCCGCCCCGTTCCGCTCGAGAACCCACGGGTGCGGCTCGAGCCGCTCGGCGAGCAGCACGTGGACGGGCTGCGCGACGTGGTGGCCGACGGGGAGATCTGGAAGATCCCCTACGCGCCCCATGTCCCGGCTCCGGAGCGGGTCGCGGAGGCCGTTGCCGCGCAGTGCGCCTCCGATACCGCCGGGACGACGGCCTCCTGGGCCGTGATCGACCGGGCGAGCGAGCGGGTGGTCGGCCACACGTCTTTCCTGAACATCTCCCTGCGGGACCGACGCCTCGAGATCGGCACCACCTATCTGGCAGCCTCGATCCACCGCACCGGGATCAACGCCGCAGTAAAGCTGGCCCTGCTCACCCATGCTTTCGAGGAGCTCGGCTGCCTCGGCGTCGAGTTCCGGGTCCACCACTTGAACATCGCCTCACGCCGCGCCGTCGAACGACTCGGCGCGCAGCAGGATGGGATCCTGCGCGCGCACCGGATCATGCCTGACGGCACCCTGCGCCATACCGTCGTCTACTCGATCCTGGCCGACGAGTGGAGCGGTGTGAAGGCGTCCCTGGAGCACCGTCTGCGCCGCTGAGCGCTCTGGCCCCTCCTGCGGGGCATGGGCGAGGCCCGGCCCCGCGTGCGGCGGAACCGGGCCTCGGTGAGTCGGCGTGCGGACCGACGGCGGGATCAGCGGTAGGTGACGAACCCGGTGGGGTTGCCCCATAGACCGCGCTCGACGACCTGCTGCTTCGAGCCGGAAGCGTCGATGATCTGGCCGTCGCCGGCGTAGATTGCGACGTGGCCGGGCCACACGACGAGGTCGCCGGGCTGCGCCTCCGACGGGGAGATGCTGCGGCCCTGGGCGGCGATCTGGCTGCTGGTGCGCGGCACCTCGATGCCGGCGGCCTCGTACGCGTGGTTCACCAGGCCCGAGCAGTCCATGCCGCCGAGCGAGCTGCCACCCCAGGAGTAGGGGGTGCCGACGGCGGAGCGGGCAGCGTCGACGATCGCGCTGCCGGTCCCGGAGGTGATGGAGGTCGGGACCGTGGTCGCACCGGCGGTCGGCGCGCCCGCGGAGGAGGCCCCGAAGGAGGGGGCGCCGCCGAGCGCGCCGTGCGTCTCGGGGCCCACCACGCCGTCGACCTGGAGGCCGTTCGCGGCCTGGAAGTCCTGGACCGCGGCGACGGTCATGGAGCCGAAGTAGCCGGTCTCGGGCAGCTCTGCGCCTTGAGCGTTCAGCGCGGACTGCAGCGCCTCGACGGCCTCGCCGGAATCGCCCTGGCGCAGCTTCTGGGACGAGCTGCCGGAGTCGGAGCCAGAAGCGGCGGGAGCCGAATGGGCGGCGCTGGGGTCTTCATCGCCGCCGGCGAGTGCGGTGTCGTTCGCCATCGCGGAGGTGCCGCCGGCGAAGGCGGCGCCGACCAGGACGGTGCCGAGCACGGCGCTGCCGCCGAGAGCGCGCGCCGCGCGGTGGGTGCCGGTGAGCGGGGTGACAGCGCGGCCGACTGCGCGGTGCGTGTTCAGATGTGCCATGGGGTCTGGTCCTTCTCGCGTACTGCTGGTGGTCTGGTGCATTCCGCGACGCGGCTCTCGGGGAGCGGTGAGGTCCTGTGGGAGCGGGCCCACAGCCGGGGAGCCCGGGGAATGCGAGATCAACACTAGGAGCGGCTCCCGCGCACGTGAAGAGACGTGAACCGGCCGAAGAGAAGCATTTATCGGCCCTTGGCCTGCGGGGCGGCCCAGATGGCCTCGACATGGTGTGACTTGACCTCTGCGGATGACCTGCGGCACACGTGCGGCGCAGGTGCGAAGGGAGCGAAGAACGCTGGGAGAGCGGGCCCCGATGTGGTGGGATGGCTCGATGAGCACAGCCCAGGACAGCCCCGTGCAGATCAGCCCTGTCGACCGCACCAACCGTGAGGCGCTGCTCGCCTGGAACGCCGTGCTGGGGGAGGGGTTCAACGCTGGGCGCGAAGCGGCCTGGTGGGCGAGCGAGGAGACGATCCTTGCCCGCTTCGCGGACCCGAAGCCCGGGCGCCTGTCCGTGCTGCTGGTGGCGCAGAACGAGGGGGAGCTGGTCGGGGCAGCCGGGGCCGACGTCGACCCCGGGGACCCTGCCGAGGTCGAGATCTCCGTGCTCCCGGCACATCGTCGCCAGGGCATCGGCACGGCGCTCGCCGCTGCCGTGCGCGGCGCGCTGACCGGTCACGCCGCGGTGGTCCAGGCCGAGACCTACAGCGCGGAGGGCGTCGCCTTCGCCCGCGCGCAGGGGCTGCGCGTCGCGAATCAGGAGCACCGCCTGCTGCTCGCTCTGCCGCTGGACCCCGCGCTGCTGCAGGCCGAGGCGCGCCCCGCGCCCGGGATCGAGGTGCGCACCTGGCAGGGCGCCTGCCCCGAGGAGTTCCTCGAGGACTGGGCGCGCCTCACCACCCAGATGGAGGCCGACGTGCCGATGGGCGACCTCACCCGCCCGGCCTCCCGCGCCGATGTCAACGAGATCCGCCGCAACGAGCAGCGCATGCACGCTCAGGGCTGGGCGCTCGTGCGCGGTCTCGCCCACGACGGCGGAGTCGCAGTCGGATACACCGAGCTCTTCGTGAACCGTCATGACCCCGAGATCCTCACCCAGGACGACACCCTGGTGGACCGCGCGCACCGCGGCCGGGGCATCGGTCGCGCCCTGAAGCTCGCCAACCTCGAGAATCTCGTTGCCGTTCCCGAGGCGAAGTCCTCACGCTGGATCCAGACCTACACGGCGCTCGACAACGCCCCGATGCTCTCCCTGAACCGGGCGCTCGGCTTCCGGGAGGCGGACGTGCTGAGCATCCTGGAGGGCGAGCTCGGCTGAGCGGGACTGCTCGGTGTGACCTATTCCGCACGGATCTCTTCCCGCTTCCTCTTCGGGCCGCGACTATGACGGCTTATGACGAGAATCTGGCGTCGGTGCCGCGTCGGCGTTCATGATCGGCGGCATGACCAGTACCGCCACCACCCCTGATCTGCGCCCGGGCCTTGCGCCTGACGCCGACGCGCCCCCTGCGCGGGGACGGCCGAACGGCGTGCGCCTGGACGCCATCGCCCGCACCTTCGACTCCCCGCAGGAGCGTCATGAGGTGCTGCGCGAGGTCGACGTGGAGCTCGGCTCGGGAGAGATCGTCGCGGTCGTCGGCCCCTCGGGCTGCGGGAAGTCCACCCTGCTGCGCCTGATCGCGGGCCTGGACCGACCCACCGCCGGCGTGATCCGGATCGGGGGCACCGCCCTGACCGGCACCGATCCGCGCACCGCGGTCGCCTTCCAGGAGCCGCGTCTGCTGCCCTGGCGCACCCTCGAGAAGAACGTGGCCCTGGGCCTGCCCCGCGGCACCGGGAAGCGCGAGGGCCGCGAGCGGGTGCGCGAGCTGCTGTCCCTGGTGGGCCTCGAGCATGCCGCCGGCCAGCGGCCCCGCGAGGTCTCCGGCGGCATGGCCCAGCGCGCCTCGCTCGCCCGGGCCCTGGCCCGCAGCCCCGAGGTGCTCCTGCTGGATGAACCCTTCGGCGCGCTCGACGCACTGACCCGCCTGCGCATGCAGGACCTGCTGCTGGAAATCCACGCCGCCGAGCCCACCACGATCTTCGTGGTCACCCACGACGTCGAAGAGGCGCTGTACCTCGCCGACAGGGTGCTGCTGCTGCGTTCCCTGCGGGAGGACCCCGCCTCCGGCTCGATCGCCCGCGTCGTCGAGGTGCCCGGGGTGCGACCCCGTGACCGCGCCGACCGCACGCTCGCCGAGCTGCGCGTCCAGCTGCTCGAGGGCCTCGGCGTGCACGCCCACCCCAGAACCCCCACCCCCAGCCTCACCCCCAGCACCAACCCCACGACGGAGAACCTCTCATGACCCCTCGCATCAGCCGCCGCACCGCCACCGCCCTCGGACTGACCGCCGTGGCCGGGATGGGCCTGGCCGCCTGCGTGCCCGGAGAGGGCTCCGAGAACACCGCAGCGGGCTCCGGCAGCTCCGGCGGCGAGGGCGGCGCAGGGAAGTGGAGCACAGGCTCCCTCACGATCGACTGGGCCACCTACAACCCCCTCAGCCTCGTGATCCGCGACCAGCAGTTGATCGAGACCGCGCTCGGCGACTCGGTGACCGTGGAGTGGGTGCAGTCGGCCGGCTCCAACAAGGCCAACGAGTTCCTCCGCTCCGGCTCCGCGGATATCGCCTCCACCGCCGGCTCGGCCGCGCTGCTGGCCCGCGCCAACAACTCACCGATCAAGGTCATCGGCATCTACTCCCAGCCCGAGTGGGCCGCGCTCGTGGTCGGCAAGGACAGCGATATCACCGGTCCGGCCGATCTCGCCGGCCGCGCTGTCGCCGCGACTCCCGGCACCGACCCGTACTGCTTCCTGGTCCAGACCCTCGCCGAAGCGGGGCTGAGCATCGACGACGTGGAGCTCCAGCCGCTCCAGCACGCCGACGGCCGCTCCGCCCTCGAGGGCGGCAGCGTCGAGGCGTGGTCGGGCCTGGACCCGATCATGGCCGCCGCTGAGGTGGAGTCCGGTGCCCAGCTGGTCTACCGCAACGTCGACTTCAACACCTACGGGTTCCTCAACGCCACCGAGGACTTCATCGAGAACCACGCCGACGTCGCCCAGGTGGTCGTCGACGCCTATGAGCAGGCCCGCACCTGGGCGCTCGCGAACCTCGAGGCCACCGCGCAGCTGCTGGCCGATGCGGCCGGCATCGACCTCGCGGTCGCCACCACCGTGATCACCGAGCGCTCGAACCTCGACGTCTCCGGCGTGCCCGGTGAGGACCAGCTCGCCGTCCTCGAGGCGATCTCCCCGATGCTCTCCGACTCCGGGGACGTCCGGGGCGGGGCCGACGCGGTCGAGAAGGCCCGCGGCTCGATCCTCCACGCTGACTTCGCGACGGCCGCAGTGGAGAAGCAGACGGCGGAGAAGCAGTGAGCGCGACCACCGCGACAGCCCCGCCGACCGCTGCGTCCCCGGTCGGAGCGGAACACGCATCCGCTGAAGGCCGCACCGCCTTCTGGGAGCGCACCGGAGTGCGCCTCGCCGCCGGCGCCGTGCTGCCGCTGCTGATCCTCGCCGCCTGGCAGCTCACCACCGCCGCCGGGCTGGTGCCCGCCTACCGCCTGCCCGGCCCGCTGACCGTGCTGCAGGCCGGGGTCGAGCTGATCGAGCGCGGCGAGCTGGGTCTGCACATCGCCATCTCGGTGCAGCGCGTGCTGCTGGGCTTCGCGATCGGCTCCCTCGTGGGCCTCGCCGTCGCCGCGATCGTGGGCCTGTCCCGCGCAGGCGATGCACTGCTGAACCCGACCCTCGCCGCGCTGCGCGCCGTGCCCTCACTCGCCTGGGTGCCGCTGCTGATCCTGTGGCTGCAGATCGGGGAGGAATCCAAGGTCACGCTGATCGCGATCGGTGCCTTCTTCCCGGTGTTCACGACCGTCGCCGCGGCCCTGCGCCACATCGACCCCCACCTGGTGGAGGCCGGGCGGTGCTTCGGCCTGCGCGGCTGGTCCCTGTTCCGCACCATCCAGCTGCCGGCCGTGGTGCCCTCGGTCGTCTCCGGGCTGCGCCTCGCGCTGGCCCAGGCCTGGCTGTTCTTGGTCGCCGCCGAGCTGATCGCCTCCTCGATGGGGCTGGGATTCATCCTCAACGACTCCCAGCAGACGGGCCGCGTGGATCGGATCCTGCTCGCGATCGTGCTGCTGGCGCTGCTGGGCAGCCTGACCAACGCCCTGCTGGGCCTCGCCGAGAAGAAGCTGCTGAAGAGGTGGACATGAGCATCACCGAGACCGCCGCGGATCCCCTCGCAGGGACCGCCGCCGGCGCTGCCGCCGAGACCCGGCTGGTGGAGACCCGCAGCTTCCCGCCGAACCCCGCGCTCGAGGGGACGTGGAACGTCGATGCGAGCATCTACGCGACGGCGTCGGCCGATCCGACCGCCTTCTGGGAGGCCGCCGCGCACCGGCTCGACTGGGCAGAGCCCTGGCACACCGCCCTGGAATGGGAGGCGCCGACGGTCGCACCGGCTGCCGACCCCGCCGCCGACTCCGCCGCCGGCTCTGCTGCCCGCACGACCGCCGACTCCGCCGCCGAGGAGCTCAGCGTCCCCGCCGCCCGCTGGTTCGTGGGCGGCCGGCTGAACGTCGCCGAGAACTGCGTGGACCGCCACGTGCGCGCCGGCAACGGCACCAAGGTCGCCCTGCACTTCGAGGGCGAGCCGGGGGACCGGGAGTCCGTCACCTACGAGGATCTCCAGCGCCGCGTCTCCCAGGCCGCGAACGCCCTGACGGACCTGGGCATCGAGCCCGGGGACCGGGTGGTCGTCTACCTCCCGGTGCTCGTGGAGACCGTGGTCATCGCGCTGGCCTGCGCCCGGATCGGCGCCGTGCACTCGCTCGTCTTCGGCGGGTTCAGCGCCGAGGCGGTGCGCTTCCGCCTGCAGGACACGAGGGCGAAGCTGCTGGTCACCTCCGACGGACAGTTCCGCCGCGGTCAGGCCGTCGAGGTGAAGTCCCAGGCCGACGCCGCCGCCCGCGACCTGCCCGAGCTCGAGCACGTGCTGGTCGTGCGCCGCACCGGCCAGGACATCGCCTGGACCGAAGGCCGCGACGTCTGGTGGCACGAGAGCGTCGGCACGGCGAGCGAGACGCATGAGGCCCGCAGCTTCGACGCCGAGCATCCGCTGTTCATCATCTACACCTCCGGCACCACCGGCAAGCCCAAGGGTCTGGTCCACACCAGCGGCGGCTATCTCGCCCACACCTCCTGGGCGCACTGGGCGCATTTCGATGCCAAGCCCGGCGACGTCCACTGGTGCACCGCGGATCTGGCCTGGGTCACCGCCCATACCTACGAGATCTACGGCCCGCTCTCCAACGGCCTCACCCAGGTGATCTACGAGGGGACCCCGGGCGAGCCCACCCGGGAGCGGCATCTGGAGATCATCGAGCGCTACGGCGTCACCGTCTACTACACCGCCCCCACCCTGATCCGCACCTTCATGAGCTGGTTCGGGGACACGCTGCCCACCGGGCACGACCTCTCCTCGCTGCGCCTGCTGGGCACCGTCGGCGAGGCGATCAACCCCGAGGCCTGGGTGTGGTTCCACCGCACCTTCGGCCGCGGCGAGCTGCCGATCATCGACACCTGGTGGCAGTCCGAGACCGGCGCCGCGATGCTGGTCCCGCTGCCCGGCGTGACCACGCTGAAGCCCGGCTCCGCGACCGTGCCGCTGCCCGGCATCGACATGGCCGTGGTCGATGCAGAAGGCCGTGAGCAGCCCGCGGGCGTGGCCGGCACCCTGGTGGCCCGTCGGCCCTGGCCCGGGATGGCCCGCACCGTCTGGGGCGACCCCGAGCGGTACCGCGACTCCTACTGGAAGGACTACGCGGGCCGGGGCGAGCACGGCGGCTATTACGTCGCCGGGGACTCCGCCACGGTCGATGCCGACGGGTGCTTCTGGATCCTCGGCCGCCTGGACGACGTCGTGAACGTCTCCGGGCACCGGCTGTCCACCATCGAGATCGAATCTGCGCTGGTCGCGGACCGCACCGTGCAGGAGGTCGGCGCCACCGGGGTCCAGGATCCGCTCACCGGGCAGGCGGTCGCGGTGTTCGTGATCCCGGCGGGTTCAGCGGGTGCAGTGGGGGCTGCGGATTCGTCGGCCCTGGACGTGCCCGCCCTGCGGGCCCGCGTCGCCACCGAGATCGGCCCGATCGCCAAACCCCGCTTCGTGATCCAGGTGCCGGACCTGCCCCGCACCCGCTCCGGCAAGATCATGCGCCGCCTGCTCGCCCAGCTCGTGCACGCCGAGCGGGACCGCCGCGCGGGCCGCCCGCCGGTGCCGCTGGGGGACATCACCTCGCTGCAGAACCCGGAGGCCGTCGACGCCGTGGCCGAGGTGCTCGCCGCGCTGCCGGCGGAGGATCCCACCGCCGCCCCACTCTCCTGACCTGACCTGACCCGATGTGACCTGACCTCCCTGACCCGACCTCGACAGACTCCACCTACTCCGACCCTGGAGGAATCATGACCACCACCGTCCCCACCTCGACCTTCGAGACGCCGCTGAAGTTCGCCTACTGGGTGCCGAACGTGTCCGGCGGCCTCGTCGTCTCCACCATCGAGCAGCGCACCGACTGGCAGCTGCCGTACAACACGAAGCTCGCCCAGGTCGCCGAGCAGTCCGGCTTCGAGTACGCGCTCACGCAGACCCGCTACGCCGCCAGCTACGGCGCGGACAAGCAGCACGAGGCCTCCGCCTTCTCCATGGCGCTGCTCGGCGCGACCGAGAAGCTCAAGGTCATCGCTGCCTTCCACCCCGGCATGTGGCACCCCGGCGTGCTCGCCAAGTGGCTGATCACGGCGGATCACCTCTCCGGCGGCCGCGCCGCGGTGAACATCGTCTCCGGCTGGCTCAAGGACGAGTTCGTGAAGTTCGGCCTGCCCTGGCTCGAGCACGACGAGCGCTACGTGCGCACCGAGGAGTTCATCTCCGCGCTGCGCGGGCTGCTCACCGAGAACGGGTACTCCCAGGACGGGAAGTACTACTCGATCGATGACTTCACCCTCTCCCCGAAGCCCGTCGACGTAGCCGGTCGCCCTCATCCGGAGATCTTCTTCGGCGGCAACTCGACCGCCGCGCAGGCCACCGCGGGCCGCGTCGCGGACTGGTACTTCTCCAACGGCCGCACCCTCGAGGGCTACGAGGACAACGTCGCCGGCGTCCTCGCATCGGCCGCCGCCGCAGGCCGCACCCCGAAGTTCGGCCTGAACGGCTTCGTCATCGCCCGCGAGTCCCGGAAGGAGGCGGAGGAGACCCTGCGCGAGATCGTGGCCAAGGCCCACCGCCCCGCCGTCGAGGGCTTCCGCCAGTCCGTCCAGGAGGCCGGCGCCTCCACCAAGGACGGCAAGGGCATGTGGGCCGATTCCTCCTTCGAGGACCTCGTCCAGTACAACGACGGCTTCAAGACCCAGCTCATCGGCACCCCCGAGGAGATCGCCGACCGCATCATCGAGTACAAGAAGATCGGCGTGAACCTGCTGCTCACCTGCTATCTCCACTTCACCGAGGAGGTGGCGATGTTCGGCCGGGACGTGCTGCCGATCCTGCGCGAGAAGGAAGCGGACCTCGCGCGCGCCCGCGGCACCGAGCTGAACACCGACCTGCTGCCCGTCGTCCCCGGCGTCTCCGCCGAGGACGCCGCGAATGCCGCCTTCGACACCCTCCCGGCCGATCACCCGGCCAAGGCAGGAGCCGCTGCATGACCACCCAGGCCCAGACCACCCAGGCTGAGACCACCCAGGCCGGGCGGACCGCGCAGCCCCCGTCGGCCGCCGCCGCGCCGAGCCCCGAGCGCAGCTTCGGGTTCCGCACCCGCGCCCTCCATGCGGGCGGCACCCCCGACGCCCAGCACGGCGCCCGCGCAGTCCCGATCTACCAGACCACCTCGTTCGTCTTCGACGATGCGGCCGACGCCGCGAACCTCTTCGCGCTGCAGAAGTACGGCAACATCTACTCCCGCATCGGCAACCCCACCGTCGCCGCCTTCGAGGAGCGCATCGCCTCCCTCGAGGGCGGGATCGGCGCCGTCGCCACCGCTTCCGGGATGAGCGCGGAGTTCATCACCTTCGCGGCGCTGGTGGGCGTCGGCGACCACGTCGTCGCCTCGGCGCAGCTCTACGGCGGCACCGTCACCCAGCTCGACGTCACCCTGCGCCGCTTCGGCGTGGAGACCACCTTCGTGCCCTCCTCCGACCCTGAGGACTACCGCGCCGCGTTCCGGCCGGAGACGAAGGTGCTCTACGTCGAGATCATCGGCAACCCCTCCGGCGAGATCGCCGACCTCGAGGGGCTGGCAGACCTGGCGCACGAGCACGGGGTGCCGCTCGTGGTCGACGCGACCCTCGCCACCCCGTACCTGGTGCGACCGCTCGAGCACGGCGCGGACATCGTCATCCACTCGGCCACGAAGTTCCTCGGCGGGCACGGCACCACCCTCGGCGGCGTCGTCGTCGAGTCGGGGCGCTTCGACTGGGGCAACGGGAAGTTCCCCTCGATGACCGAGCCGGTCGAGTCCTACGGCGGGCTGCGCTGGTGGGACAACTTCGGCGAGTACGGCTTCCTCACCAAGCTGCGCTCCGAGCAGCTGCGCGACATCGGCCCCTCCCTCTCCGCGCAGGCGGCGTTCCAGCTGCTGCAGGGCGTGGAGACGCTCCCGCAGCGGATCGATGCGCACCTTGCCGGAGCGCGCGCGGTCGCCGAGTGGCTCGACGCGGACCCGCGGGTCTCGTTCGTGACCTGGGCGGGGCTCGAGTCCCATCCGCACCACGAGCGCGCTTCGAAGTACCTGCCGCTCGGCCCCGGCTCCGTCTTCGCCTTCGGCGTCCGACCGACGGGGGAGCACGCGAGCGCCGAGGACGAGGCGGCCGCGGCCCGCGCCGCGGGCGAGCGGGTGATCGAGAACCTGCAGCTCGCCTCGCACCTGGCGAACATCGGGGACGCGCGCACCCTCGTCCTGCACCCGGCCTCGACCACGCACCGCCAGCTCACCGCGGAGCAGCTCGTCGCCGGCGGCGTCCGGCCCGACCTCATCCGCATCTCGGTGGGCCTCGAGGACGTGGAGGACATCCTCTGGGACCTCGACCAGGCGATCACCGCGGCGACCGGCCGCAGCAGGGAGGAGCAGGCATGAGCGGCATCAGCATCCAGTCCGGCGCGGCCTGCGCCGCGCCGTCGGCGACGGACGTCGAGGGAGTGCCCGCGCGCACCTGGCAGGGCCCCTCGGCCCCGGAGCGGCTCGTGATCCTGCGCCGGGCGCGCTCGATCGCGATCGTCGGCGCCTCGACGAACCCCGCCCGCGCCAGCTACTTCGTGAGCACCTATCTGCTCTCGAGCGCGCCGTACGAGGTCTATTTCGTCAACCCCCGAGCGACGACGATCCTCGGACAGCCGGCCTATGCCTCGCTCGCGGACCTGCCCGTGGTGCCCGACATCGTCGACGTGTTCCGCCGGGACGCCGACCTGCCGGGCGTCGCCCGCGAGGCCGTGGAGGTCGGCGCGAAGGCGCTGTGGCTGCAGCTCGGCTCCTGGAACGAGGAGGCCGCCGCGATCGCCGAGGACGGGGGCCTGGACGTGGTGATGGACCGCTGCGTGAAGATCGAGCACGCCCGCTTCCACGGCGGGCTGCACCTGGCCGGGTTCAACACCGGCGAGATCACCTCCCGCAAGCAGCGGGTCAGCGCGCGGCGCTGAGCGTACGCTCGGAAGTCAGGCGCGGGTCGGGGATCACCCCGGCCCGCGTTCTGCTGTCCGGGGGTATGAGCACTGGGGCCCGGCGCCGCTCGGGCCGGTCCTGCGGGTCCGGTGATCCGGGGCGCACCGGCACCGCTCACCCCTCGATGCGGAGTCCCAGGTGCGCGGCGAGGAGGGGCGCGAGCGCGGTGACCTGCGCGGCGTCGAGCGTCGCGCCCGACAGGCCCTCGAGGTTCGAGATCGACCCCATCTCCAGCCCGCGCAGGTCCACGTCTTCGAGCCGGGCGTGGGGCAGGGCGACGGAGCCGGCGCGGCAGTTCACGAAGGCGACGCGGGAGGCGGTGACGGCGCCGAGGTCGAGCTCGTCGATCGTGCAGTCCTCGAAGAGCACGTCCTCCAGCGTCGAGGAGTGCAGGTTGATCCAGTCGAACTTCGTGCCGGTGATGCGGGTGGAGCGGATCTCGGCGTCGTAGACGTCCAGCGCCCCGATCCGCGAGCCGGCCAGCTCGACGTCGCGCCAGGTGGAGCGGGTCGCATCCAGCACCGGGGCGTTCAGGCGCTCGATCCGGGTCTCGAGCAGCCGGGCGTGCTGGAGCACGGTGGTGTGCGCGGTCACGTCGACCAGCTCGCACTCGGTGAAGGTCGCGCCGGTGAGGTCCGCCCCGGTGAGATCGGCGCCGACGAGGCGCAGGCCGTCGTACCGGTCCTGGGCGTTCAGCTGTGCGGCGTCCGCCTCCTCGAGGTCGGGAAGGACCAGGCGCTCGAGGACGGGCGGGCGGGTGGTGGTGCGACGGCGCATGGGGTCCTCGGGTCGGCGGCGTGAGGTCGTCCTCGAGGGTACGGGGAGGGGGAGACGCTCCGGCAGGATTCGAACCTGCGACCCACTCCTCATGAGGGAGCTGCTCTACCGGGCTGAGCTACGAAGCGGTGGTGTCGAACGGGTGCTGTGGGACCAGCCTGCGGGACCGGTCCGGCGGTGTCGAGCGCGCTGTCATCTGCCGTCGCATTCGAGGTGCGGCACCCGCGACCTTTCCTCCACAGAGGGTGGTTATCCACATTCTCGCGTCGAATTCGGTGGAGTGTCCGAGTGGTGTGTGGATGCATTTCAGGATGTGACGCTCGGGTCCGAGTGGAATGTCTTTGGCCTGCACATACGTTCGGATCGGCGGGCGGGTGTGCGCGCGACAGCTTCTCCCTGATCGGCGTTATCCACATTCTTCTGCGGGCCTTTCCTTTGTCGGTGGGGGCCGGAAGAATAGGGCCATGACTCTCGCAGTGCAGGACCTCGGCGCGGCTGCTGGTGATCCCCACCAGCAGCTGATCGACGCCGTGCGTGCGGGAGGTCCCGGAGCGCTCGCCGAGGAGCTCGGCGACCGCGCTCATGTGCTGAGCGCCCTCACCGGGTTCCCGCAGGAGCTGTTCGCCCCCGCGGATCCGTCGGCCGAGGCGTTCCGCGACGTGATCGGCAGCCTGCATTCCCTGCGCAGCGCGATCGACGCGCTCGAGACCCGCGCCGTCGTCGCGCTCGCCGACTCCCTCACCCTGCGCAGGCAGGCCGAGGCGCGGGCGCACGCCGCGCAGGAGGCGGGGGAGGAGACCCCGCCCGCACAGCTGCTGCGCGCGGCGTCCCGTGAGGCGGCCCGCGAGGTCTCGATGCTCACCCGCCGCTCCCCGGCGTCCGCCTCCCGCTCGCTCGCCGCCCGGCGCCGGCTCGTGGCGGACATGCCGGTGATGCTCTCCGCCCTCGCGGACTCCCAGGTCACCACCGAGGACGCCTATCGCACCGCCCGCTCCTTCGCCCCGCTCACCCCCGCCCAGCGCCGCGAGGCGGACCGGCTGCTCGGGGAGCGCCTGCCCTACCTCGACGGCGCCGGCTCCGAGGAATGGGCCGACGGCCGCGCCGCCGCGATCTCCCTCGCCGACCCCGACGGCGAGGCGCGGCGCCACCAGCACGCCAAGCGGGAGCGGCACGTGACCGTGCGCCGCGGCGAGCACGGCATGGCGACGGTGACGGCGCACGTCACCGCGCTGGACGCGGCCCTGATCCGCAAGTGCCTCTCCCTCGAGGCCGAGCGGCTGCGCACTGCCGGCGACCGCCGCGGGCATCAGGCCATCCAGGCTGACACCTTCGTGGACACCCTGATCGGCCGCAGCGGGAGCATGGAGCCGGTGACGCTGGACATCGGCGTGATCATCACCGACCACGTGCTCCTGGACCCCGGCACGGGCGACCTCGCCCAGATCGAGGGCTACGGCACGGTTCCCGCCGAGGCGGTGAGGGAGAGTCTGCGCGATCCGCTCAACGCGATCGCGGGCACGGACGAGGACCCGCTCGGTCCCGACGGTCCGGCGCTGCGCGCCGTGCTGCGAAAGCTGTACGAGCACCCGAGGACCGAGGAGCTGGTCGCCGTCGAATCCCGGGCGCGGGCCTTCCCGTCCGCGCTCGCCCGGTTCATCCGTCTGCGCGACCGGACCTGTCGCGGCCCCCACTGCAACGCCCCGATCCGCCACATCGACCACATCCGGCCCCACGCTGCCGGGGGATGCACCTGCCTGGAGAACGGGCAGGGGGTCTGCGCCTACTGCAACGACAAGGAGCAGCAGCTGGCGAGCGTGGAGCGGGTCGGGGACCCGGCGGTCGACGGGCACGTGGTGGAGTGGACGACGAGACTCGGCGCCACCCGACGCACTCGCGCCGCGGCGCTGACTCATCGGTGCGGTCCGATGGACCCACTGCCCGGTGACAGCCCGGTGCAGCCGCCGACCGACCCGCCGACGCCGACCGAGTCCCCGGGGAGCACCGAACCGCCGGAGACGACCGACCTGCAGGCGCCGACGGAGCCCGAGGGCCGGACGGGGAACTAGATCCTCACCTCGGCAGCTCTGCCCAGAGCTTCACGAGTGACGTGCTCACGGCAGATCGAACTGCCTCCAGTCCTTCCCGTCCCACGCCGAGACACCCGTGGCCTCGTCCAGGGTGTACAGCACGCTCTCGTCCGGGGACCAGCAGATCCGCTGCAGCAACAGATCCTCGAAGCGGGTCTCCTCACCGGTGGCGCTGTCCCAGATCAGCAGATCCCCGGGGCTCTGCAGTGCGATCCGGCTCTGCGCCCCGACGGCCAGGCGGGCCGAGTGGGTGTAGGGGGAGACCTCGGGGCCGGTGCTGGTCGTGCCGTCCGGTGCGCGCACCTCGAGGGTCGCCGGTGCATAGGTGACCAGCACGAGCGTCTCGTCCGCGCTGTACCCGAAGTCGACCAGGATCCGTTCCTGAGCGTCCAGCACCTCGCGCCGCTCCCCGGTAGCGGGATCCCAGTGCGAGAGGCGGTTGGGCGGGTCGCTTCGTCCGTGGACGTCGGTGCCGCCGACGACGAGGGTCGTGCCCTCCGCGATGTAGGACAGGGCCGTGGGAGCAGGGGCGTCGGGCTGCAGGATGTGGCCCGCCCCGCACTGGTCACCGCTCACGTCCCAGAGGCGGACCGTGCCGTCCTTGCTGGTGGAGGCCAGCTGCGTGCCGTCCGGGCTGAAGGCGAGAGCCGTGATCCGCGCCGACGTGTCACGGGGGTCCTCATGGCCGATCAGGTTCCACAGCAGCTCCCCGTCGACGCTGACGATCGCGATGTGCCGCCGGTCGCCGATCGCCAGCCGGGTGCCGTCGGGATGCCAGGCGATCGCTCCCTCGGCAGCACCGGCGATGCGCCGCACGACACTCCCCTCGGCTGTGTCCCACAGGAGCACACCCTGGACATCGGTCAGTCCCAGCATCGAGCGGTCGGGATGCTCCGCGGCGGCGATCAGGGCGCCGTCGGGGGAGACGGCGAGCCCGGCGTCGTTGAACCAGCGGGACGGGGAGGGCTCATAGGGGGTGACGCGAGCCCCCGGAGGGACCCTACTGCCGCCGTCCTCGAACTCCGGCAGCTCCTCCTCGGGGCCCAGGCAGGAGCTCGGCGCCGGCCCCAGGAACGGGAGCCGGCCACAGCCGGGCAGCAGCAGCGCGGCGGACAGGGCGGAGGCGCCGAGCAGCGCGTGACGACGGGTCGGAGGAGCCATGGTCGAGGGCCGGTCAGGCGCCTGTCGGCTGCGCCGTGCGCCAGAGCAGGCGGAACCACACCTGTGTTCCGTCCTCGAGGGTGTGGACGTCGCACTCACCGTTCTCGGTGGGGACCAGCTCCTGGGCGGTGGAACGCCGACGCTCGGCGGCCAGCACCGTGTACTCGTCCTCCACCCGCAGCACCGGATAGGGCGATTCCTCGGTGCCCTCGCCCGCAGTGCGGATGCTGTCCATCGCCAGCAGCGCGAACTTGCGCTCGCGGGTCGCGTCCGCGTCCTCGCCGAGCGCCGCATAGGCCTGGGATAGGTGCATGTGCGCGGCGGGGCTGAGGAAGATGCCGGGCATCTGCGCCCACAGTGCATCGATCACGCCCTGATGGTCACCGGCCTTCTCGAGCGGGGTCACGATCTGCGTGATCGCGACCATCGGGTTATAGCTCGGTGCCGCGGTGATCTCCCGATGCAGCGCCTCGAGGTGCTCCGGCGTCGGGTCGAGGGCGTACGCCTCCATGGTGTCCGGAAAGTTCACGGTGTCCCGTCCTGTGTCGAGTGCTGTGGGCAGTGAATGGCATCGGCGGTGAGGAGGCGGTGGCTCGCTCTGTCGGCTCCGATCCTACGGGGAGGCGGGAACCCGAGCATCGTCCTCCCGTCACTGGCCGGCGTCGGCACGGGCGAGACCCGCTCGAGGACGCAGGGGCTCGGCGCGCGACGCCGCTACGACGTGACCGGAACCCCGGCGTCGCGCTGGTACTGCTGGAACTCCTCAAGCGTCATGTCCTCGGCGAAGCTGCCGCCGGTGTCGAAAGCGTCCTCCTCCAACGGCTGGTCGAGGTACTCCTGGTACTCCGCTTCCCAGGCGTCGCGCTCCTCCTGCGGAGCCGTATCCGGGGGGCGAGGCCCGTCGGGGCCCCCGTGATAGTCGCGGTCGTTCTCGCGCCAGGCCTCGATCTCCTCTCGGGTGACCCCGTGCTCCCTCTCGATGCGCTCGTACTCCGCCTCGCTGGTGTCCTCGCGCCAGAACTGCCATCCCGGTCCCTCCGTCTGCTCGACCCAGTTGTCCTGCGCGGCGTGGCGGGCTTCGTGGGCGGCGATGTTGATGGAGTACGGATCCCAGGCCCAGTCCTCGTCGATCACGATGTGCTCTCCGCGGAACAGGTCGTGCTCCTTCCAGTAGCCCGCGGGCCCGCCGTCCCTGATGTCGTCGAAGTGCACGGTGATCTCCGCCTCGATGCCCTGCCGCTCGAGCTCCTGCTCGACGATCTCCTCGAGGACGAGCTGCTTCTCCTCGTTCGACATCTGATGCCACGCGATCGCGACCTCCATGGAGACGTTGTCCGGGTCTCCCGGGAGGATCTGGTCGTCGTACGGACCGAACCGGGCTCCGCTGAGATTCTCCTTGCCGGATGCACCGCTCCCGGGAGTCTCCGCTGCAGAGGCCGTGTTCTGCTGCTCGACCTCCTCGGACAGGGTCGCGGAGTGCTGTGCGAGATCCCCGCAGACCTGCTCCAGGAGCCGTCCGGCACCGCTGGACCACGACATGCGGAAGCCCTCGGCGTCCGCTCCCACCCAGAACCCCTCGCTGGCCCGCACCTGCCCGTCGAGGGTCGTGGCGTGGGATGTCAGGCGCTGCTGCGCTGCGTCGATGCGCGCTGCGAACTCACTGACCTGGTGGGGGTTCATGCCGAGGAACATCGATGCATCTCCTGGTGCGGCGAGCGGAAGGGGCCGACACGGCCGGGCAGCGACGGTGCTCGTCTCCCGGACCTCTGGCCTGTCCCTCACGCTAGCCGCGGCGTGGTGGGTCGTGCCATGGGGAGTTCTCTCCATGGCACGACCCACCTGGCGGCTCAGCCCCGCGCCGCCGCCTTCGCCGCAGCCGGCAGCACCGCCGCGATCCGGTCGAGGACCTGGTCGGTGTGGGCGGTGGAGACGAACCAGGCCTCGAAGGCCGAGGGAGGGAGGTACACCCCGCCCTCGAGCATCGCGTGGAAGAAGCGGGTGAACGCCTCGGTGTCCTGCGCCTTCGCGTCCTCGTAGGTCGTGACGGGCTCGCCGCGGAAGAACACCGAGAACAGGGTGCCGGCGGTCTGGACCACGTGCGGGACGCCCTCGGCGGTCAGCGCGTCGGCGACCAGCTGCTGCAGCGTCCGCGAGGCGCGGCCGAGCGTCTCGTAGGCCGCGTCGTCGAGCCCGGCGAAGGTCGCCAGCCCGGCCGCGGTCGCGAGCGGGTTCCCCGAGAGGGTGCCGGCCTGGTAGACGGGTCCGGCCGGGGCGAGCAGGCCCATCAGGTCCTCGCGGCCGCCGAAGGCGCCGACGGGCAGGCCGCCGCCGATCACCTTGCCGAAGGTCATCAGGTCCGGCGCCCAGTCCTCGCCGGTGCCGCGCGGGCCGTCGACCCCGTAGTGCCCCTCACGGCTCGCGCGGAAGCCGGTGAGCACCTCGTCGCTGATCAGCAGCGCGCCGCTCGCGTGCGCGGTCTCGGAGAGGAAGCGGTTGAAGCCCACCCCGTCCTCCGTCGGCGGCGTCACCACTCCCATGTTGGCGGGAGCGGCCTCGGTGATGATCGCGGCGATCTCCTGGCCGCGCTCGGCGAACAGTGAGGTCACGGCCGCACGGTCGCCGTAGGGGAGCACCACGGTGTCGCGCGCGGTCGCGGCGGTGACGCCCGCCGAGCCCGGCATCGCGAAGGTGGCCACGCCGCTGCCGGCCTCGGCCAGCAGCGCGTCGACATGCCCGTGATAGCAGCCGGCGAACTTCACGACCACGTCGCGGCCGGTCGCGGCGCGGGCCACCCGCAGCGCGCTCATCGTCGCCTCGGTCCCCGAGTTGACCAGGCGCAGCTGCTCGATCGGGCGGATGCGGCGCACGACCTCCTCGGCGAGGGTCACCTCGCCCGGCTGCGGGGCGCCGAAGGACAGCCCGCGGCCCGCGGCCTCGCGCACCGCCTCGACGACACGGTCGTCCGCGTGGCCGAGGATCATCGGGCCCCACGAGCCGACGAGATCCACGTACTCATTGCCGTCGGCGTCATGGAGCAGAGCGCCCTTGGCGTCGGTGAGGAACGGCGGGGTGCCGCCCACCGAGCCGAAGGCGCGCACGGGCGAGTTCACGCCGGAGGGGATCACCTGCTGGGCGCGGGTGAAGAGGTCGGCAGAGGCGGTGGTGCGGGTCATCGGGGCATCTCCTGATCAGAGGGCGGAGTGGTGGGTGACGAGGGAGGGGCGGAGGCTCAGAGGAATTCGCGCAGGTGGGCGGGCAGGCCCTCGCGGAACCAGCCGGCGACCTCGCTCGCGTAGTAGGTCAGCACGGTCGAGGCGCCCGCGCGGCGGAAGGCCAGCAGCGACTCCAGGATCATGCGGTCGCGGTCCACCCAGCCGTTCGCCGAGGCCGCCTCGATCATCGCGTACTCGCCGGAGACCTGATAGGCGCCGACGGGCACCGGCGAGGCCTCGGCGACATCCCGGAGCACGTCGAGATAGGGCAGGCCGGGCTTGACCATCACCATGTCCGCTCCCTCGGCGACGTCGAGCGCGAGCTCCCGCAGAGCCTCCCGGCCGTTCGCCGGATCCTGCTGGTAGGTGCGGCGGTCGCCCTGCAGGGAGGAGTCGACCGCCTCGCGGAACGGGCCGTAGAACGCCGAGGCGTACTTCGCGGTGTACGCGTAGACCGCGGTGTCCAGATGGCCGGCGCCATCCAGCGCATCGCGCACCGCGGCGATCTGGCCGTCCATCATCCCGGAGGGCCCCAGCAGGTGCGCGCCGGCCTCGGCCTGGGCGAGGGCCATCTCACGGTAGCGCGCCAGGGTGGCGTCGTTGTCGACGCGTCCCGCGGCGTCCAGCACCCCGCAGTGGCCGTGGTCGGTGAACTCGTCCAGGCACAGGTCGGCCATGATCACGGTCGCATCACCGAGCTCGGAGCGCAGGCGCGAGAGCGCCCGGTTGAGGATGCCGTCCGGGTCGGTCGCGCCGGAGCCGATGGCGTCCTTGAGCTCGGGCACCCCGAACAGCATCACGCCGCCCACCCCGCGCTCCACCGCCTCGTTCGCAGCGCGGACCAGGGAGTCCATCGTGTGCTGGACGACGCCGGGCATCGAGCTCACGGGGCGGTTCTCGCTCGCACCCTCGCGCACGAACATCGGCAGCACCAGATCGGCGGGCCGGAGGGTCTGCTCACGCACCAGGGAGCGCATCGCGGCGCTGCTGCGCAGACGACGGGGCCGATCGATCGGGCCGGGGAAGGATGAAGAGGTCATCGGGGCTCCTTAGGAAGAGCGGGAGAGGAATCAGCGGTCGACGGGTCTATGGCCGACGGGCCAGGAACTGACGAGCCTGCGGCGAGCACCTGCTGCACCGCGTCGGCGAGGGAATCATCCGTCGGCTGCTCCGCCTGCCGGGCGAGCGGCAGCCCCGCGGCGCGCACCGCGGCGGAGGTGGGGTCGCCGATCGAGATGATCGGGGTCGAGGGATGCACGCCCAGCGCGGCGGCGTGGCGGGCGATCATCGGGCTGGTCAGCACGATCGCACCGTAGCGCCCGGTCGCCAGAGCAACGGCGACCGGGGCGGGGGGCTCGAGCCGCTGCGGACGGTAGGCGGTCACCTGGTGGACCCGGTAGCCCTTCGCCCGCAGTCCTTCGGGGACGGTCGGGGAGGCGGCGGCAGAGGCGGGAAAGAGCACCGTGGCCCCCGCCGGCGCAGACGGCATCTCCGCGACCAGGGCCGCACCGGAGCCACCGGCGACCATCGTGGCCGTGATCCTGAAGGCGTCCAGCGTCGCCGCGGTGCCGGCGCCGACGGCGATCACCTCGGTGCCCGGCGGCACCACCACCGCGCCGAGCGCCTCGGCGGCGGTGCGGGAGGTGATCACCAGATGGGAGTAGGCGCCGCCGGTGAGCCGCTCCCGGGCCACGGCGAGCTCCTCGTCCGTGGCGTGCTCGAGCCGGATCAGCGGCTGATGCTCGGCCTGGATCCCGCGCTCCCGCAGCCGGGCCAGCAGCGTCGCTCCGCGCCCGGCCGGTCGGGCGACCAGCACGGGACGGGGAGCGTCGAGCGGGGACATCAGGCCTTGGCCTCCGCGAGGATCTCCCCGGCACCGCGATCGAGGAGATCGCTCGCGAGCTCGGCCCCGAGCTCTGCCGGCACCGAGCCGGCACCGGAGAGCTGATCCACCGCGAGGTCCAGCGCCACCCGGGCCTCGCCCTCGACGACATGGCTGCCGTCGGGACGGATCGCGAGCCCGCGCAGCCGCAGCACGTGGCTGCGGGGCTGACCTCCGCTGTGCTCGCCGTCGCTGGGCGCTCCGCTGCCGTGCACGCCGCCGCCGTCGCTCTCGTCGCGGTCGGCGAGCTCGAGCTCGGCGTAGGCCGCGATGGGAGCGGAGCAGCCCGCCTCGAGCGTGCGCAGCAGCGCCCGCTCGGCGGTGACCGCTGCGCGGGTGGCGGGGTCGTCGACCGCGGCCAGCCGGTCGGCGAACCAGGGAGCGGTCGCGAGCGCGGCGGTGGTCGCCTCGACGGCGAGCGCGCCCTGGGCGGGGGCTGGCAGCATCACGTCGACCGGCAGCAGCTCGCTGATCGCGGCGTCGCGGCCCACTCGGCGCAGCCCGGAGGCGGCGAGCACCACTGCGTCGAGGTCTGCGTCCTCCCCGAGCGCCCGGGCCAGTCGGGTCTCGACGTTGCCGCGGATCCCGAGCACCTCCAGATCCGGCCGGGCCCGCAGCAGCTGGGCGGCGCGGCGCGGGGAGCCCGTGCCGACCTTCGAGCCCGCCGGCAGCTCGGCGAGGGTGAGCCCGTCGCGGGCGCAGAGCGCATCGCGCGGATCCTCCCGGGCCGGGTAGCAGGCCAGGGTGATCTCCTCCAGCGGTGCGGTGGGAAGGTCCTTGCAGGAGTGGACCACCACGTCGACCTTCTCATCCAGCAGCGCCTGACGGACGGCGGTGACGAACACGCCGGTACCGCCGATCTGCGCGAGCGGGCTGATGCGGTCACGGTCTCCGCGGGTGCTCACGTGCACCAGCTCGACGGCGTGGTCGGTGCCCGCCACCAGCGCCTCGCCCACCTGCCCCGACTGGGTCAGCGCGAGGTCCGAGGCACGGGTCCCGATCCGGAGGCCGGAGCCGACGAAGGATGCGGGCCCGGCAGCCCCGTCATTCCCCGCGGCTCCGGCTGATCGGGGGCCGGGCGTCACGAGCCCGCTCCTGCTGTGGCCGCCTCTGCTCGCGCGCGCTCCACATCCCGCTCCGAGTCCACGGCACTGGTCGTCGGGCGGCACAGACGGCCGACGCAGCAGTTCACCCCGCAGACGTCCGGCGTGCCCCCGAAGTCGGTGACGATGCGGCGCGGGAACTGCGCGTCCAGTCGCTCCTGGACCAGATCGGCCAGCGCGGCGATGAATCGGGGATCCTCGCCGGAGGTCGCGACGCGGCGGAAGTCGAGCCCCTTCTCCTCGGCGGTCTCCTTCGCCTCGGTGTCCAGGTCCCAGACCACCTCGACATGGTCGGTGACGAAGCCGATCGGGACCACGATCACTGCGTCGGCCGCATCATCGGCCGCAAGCTGCTCGATCACGTCGTTGACGTCGGGCTCGAGCCAGGGGATGTGGGGCGCCCCGGAGCGGGACTGGTACACCAGCTGCCACTGCGGGAGCTCGGGGACGTCGTCGTGCAGCTGCTCCATCACCCAGCGGCAGGCGGCGAGATGCTGTTCGACGTACCAGCCGCCGGAGCCCTCGACCCGGGTCTCCTCAGGGCCGGAGGCCTCGGCCATCGAGTTCGGCACGGAGTGGGTGGAGAACAGCACCGCGATCCGATCGGCGTCGTGCCCGGCCGCGGTGAGGCTCGCCAGGGCGCTGGCCACCCCGTCGACCACAGGTTCGAGGAACCCCGGATGGTTGAAGTAGACGCGCACCTTGTCGATGCTCACCTCTCCGGCCAGACCGGTCTCCTCGAGCACCATGCCGAAGTCCTCGCGGTACTGCCGACACGAGGAGTAGGACGAGTAGGCACTGGTCACCAGGCCCAGGGCGTGGCGGTGGCCGTCCTCATGCAGGGCACGGACCGCCTCGGCGTTGTAGGGCGCCCAGTTGCGATTGCCGAAGTAGATCGGCAGGTCGATCCCGCGGCCGGCGAGCTCCTGTTCGAGGGCGAGGATGATCGTCTCGTTCTGCGCGGTGATCGGGCTGCGGCCACCGAGGGCACGGTAATGGCCGGCGACCTCCTCGAGGCGTTCGTCGGGGATCCCACGTCCCCGGGTGACGTTGCGCAGAAACGGGATCACGTCGTCCTGACCGTCGGGGCCGCCGAACGAGGAGAACAGGATCGCGTCGAAGGGCTTCTGCTCGCCGCGCCGGGCATGGGTGGCGGAGTCGGGCGCCGCAGGGCGCGGGCGGGCCATCGACGGGCTGGACGTCGAGGGGCTGGGCATCGGCGGGGTGGAGTCGGTCATGGTGAGTCCTCGATGGTGGGGTGGGTCAGGCGAGCAGCGCGGCGACGTCCTCGAGGGAGTCGAGGCGTCGGCCGGTGTGGAAGGGCAGCTCGTCGCGCACGTGCAGACGGGCGTCGGAGTAGCGCAGGTGGCGCATCATGTCGACCAGGTCGTGGAGGTCATCCGCCTCGAAGGAGAGCAGCCACTCGTAGTCGCCGAGCGCGAAGGCGGCGACGGTATTGGCGTTGACCTGCGGGTAGTCGCGACCCAGCATCCCGTGCTCGCGCAGCATGCGGTTGCGCTCGTCGTCTGCCAGCAGGTACCAGTCGTAGCTGCGCACGAAGGGGTAGACGGTGATCCACTGCTTGCGCTCGAAGCCCGGGACCATGAACGAGGGTGCATGCCCCTTGGCGAACTCGGCCATGCGGTGCACGCCCACGCCTGCCCACTCGCGGTGCAGCCAGGTCCCGGCGAGGGAACGCTCGAACTCGCGCAGCGCGGTCTGCAGATCGGCCGGGTCATCCGCGGCCAGCCACAGCATCAGGTCCGCCTCGGCGCGGAAGCCCGAGACGTCGTAGAAGCCGAGGATCTCCACGCCGCCCTCGGAGGCGGACTCGATGAGCTGGGTGACCTCCTCCAGGGACGACCGGATCTGCGCGGTGGTCAGCTCGCCGTCCTCGGTCAGGCCCGAGAGCCGACGGAACACGGTGTAGCTGGTGTATCGGGTGGTCTGCGCGATGTCCTCGACGGACTGCGCTTCCTGAGCGGGGGTGTCGGTCATGAGGGGTTTCCTTCCGAGGGGGTGGTGTCTTCTGCGAGCGACTGTTCGGCGCGGACGATCGCGTCGATGCCGGTGCCGGCTCTCCAGGAGCCGACCAGTTCGAGGGAGGGCTGCTCGCTGAGCAGCCCGGAGAGGGCGTCGAGGGCGGCGCGGTGGCCGGCCTGGGGCTGCCGCATGGCACGCTCCCAGTCGATCACCTCGGAGGCCAGGAGCTGCGTGCCGGACAGCGGGGCCCCCAGGATGCGGGATGCATCGGCCAGGGCGAGGCCGACGATCTCGCCCCGAGCAGGCAGCTGCTCGCCGGGGCGGCCGTAGGACAGGCGCAGCAGATGCGGGCTCCCGGCGGCGGGCAGGGCGTCGTGCAGCGCCTGCTGCACGTGCTCCCATTTGGCGCTCGCATGGGTCAGCGCTTTCGCGCGGATCCCGTCGGTGCCCGGGGCGACCAGCGCGCCGGTGCCCGAGGGGAAGGCGTTCAGCGCCGGGGAGTCCACCACCAGGGCCACCAGGCGCACAGGGGCCGACGGGGCCTGCGGGATCGCCTCTGCGATCCCCGGTGTCGCCTCCCGCAGCAGTTCCCGGGCTGTGTCCGGTGGGCAGGCGAGGACCAGGCGGTCCGCGGTGAGCTCCTCCTGGCGAGAGGTGCGGACCGTCCAGCCGGTCTCGTCCCGGCCGAGATCGACGACCTCGACCCCGGTGCGCAGGATGCCGCCCTCGGCGAGGAACTGCGCCTGCAGCGTCTGGGGCAGGAGCGCCATGGTGGGGGACAGGGCGTGCACGCGGGTGCCGGCGCTCGCGGCGGTCCGGGCGCCGGCGCTGCGTCCTCGGGTCCGTCGCACCGCCGCAGTGAGGGAGCCGTGCTCGGCCAGGCCGCGGCTCAGCGCGGGGGAGGCGGCGGCGAACTCGAGGGTCGTGGGATCCGCGGAATGCACTCCGCCGACCACCGGGGCGACCAGTCGCTCGAGCACCTTCCGGCCGAGCCGCCTGCCCACCACCTCGGCGACGGTCGCCCCGGGACGGGCGCCGACGCGGGCAGGGAGGAACCGCTCGAGGCTCGCGCGCAGCGCCCCGGCGGTGCCGAGCACCGCCCGGGCATCGGCCGCGAGGGGCCGGCCGGGGATCCCCAGCAGGCTGCCGCCGGGGGCGCGGTGCACGCCTGCGGAGGAGACCACCCGGCTGCCCAGACCCTCACGCGGGGCGACGACCTGTTCCGCCAGCCCCAGCTCGGTGACCAGCGCATCGACAGCTCCGGCACCGGTCGAGTAGGCCTCGGCGCCGATGTTCACCGCCAGCCCCCCGGCGCCCGGCAGCGCGGCCTGCGCGATCGCGCCGCCGATGCTCCCGGTCGCCTCGAGCAGCACCACCCGGTGCCCTGCGCGCAGGTGGCGTCGAGCGGCGAGCAGGCCGGCCAGGCCGCCGCCGACGACGAGGGTGCGGGTGGTCATGCCGTGGCGGGATCCTGCGAGTGGACGTCCTGCGCGAGGGCGTCCTGCTCGTGGAGGAAGCTCACCAGATCGGTGAGGACCTGCGGGTCGGTGTCCGGAGGGACGCCGTGACCGAGGTTCACCACGTGACCGCTCGCACCGGCGCCGGCCGCGAGCACTCCGCGAGCCTCCGCGAAACGTGCCTGCTCGGAGGTGAACAGCACGGCCGGGTCGATATTGCCCTGGAGCGGGGTGCCCTCCGGCAGCATCTCGAGCGCCTGGTCCAGCCGCAGCCGATGGTCCACGCCCATCACGGTCGCCCCGGCCGCATGCATCTGGGGCATGAGGTGCGAGGCGCCGACACCGAAGTGGATGCGCGGCACCGGCAGGTCGGTGACGTGGGCGAGAGCTGCCGCAGAATGCGACTGCACATGGGTGAGGTACTGCTCGGAGCTCAGCGCGCCGACCCAGGAGTCGAACAGCTGCACCGCGGAGGCACCGGCCAGCACCTGCGCGCGCAGGAAGCGGCCCGAGAGCTCCGCGACCCAGGCCGCCAGGCGCGCCCAGACCTCGGGCTGGGAGCGCATCAGCGCCCGGGTGCGCAGGTGGTCGCGGCTGGGGCCGCCCTCGACCATGTAGCTGGCCACGGTGAAGGGAGCGCCGGCGAAGCCGATCAGGGGAGTGGTGCCGAGCTCCGCGACGGTCAGACGCACAGCCTCGCGGATCGGTTCGAGCGCCGCGTCGTAGTCGTCGCCGAGCACGGGCAGGGCGTCGACGTCGGCCTCGGTGCGGATCGGGTGCTCGAAGACGGGGCCCACGCCGGGCTTGATCTCGACGCCGAGCCCCGCCTGGCGGGCGGGCACCACGATGTCGGAGAAGAAGATCCCAGCATCCACCTGATGGCGGCGCACGGGCTGCACGGTGATCTCCGCAGCCATCTCCGGGCGCACGCACGAGTCGAGCATCGTGGTGCCCTCGCGCAGCGAGCGGTACTCCGGCAGCGAACGGCCGGCCTGTCGCATGAACCACACGCTGGGGGTGGCGCTCCTCACGCCCCGCAGCTCGCCGAGCAGTGAGGCGTCGGCCACCCCGCCCTCCGCAGCGGAGCGCTGCAGGGGGTGCTCCGCGGGCAGGGCCGAGGGGGTCCCGGGAGGGGTCGTGGAGGCGATCGCGGGGGCGGTGGCGAGGCCGGGGCCTGGGGCGTTCCCGGTATCTGACAGGTGTCGCGATCGATCTGACGCGCTGTCGCCAAAAAGGTGCTCTGACGTAGGGTTCTTGTTCATGGCGACACCATTGTGCACAGGTTCGATGACGGAGTTCCCAGGGATCGGAACATCGCCCCGAAGATGCCTAGACTGGCGATCATGCTCGCTGCCCTCCGCGCTTCCCACGAGCACCTCGACCTCGGGGTGCTCGATGCCCTGACCCGTGGCGCGGACGCCCTCCCGGCCGTGATCCAGGAGCTCCAGCGCGAGCGCGCCGCCGTCACCGGCGAGCCCCCGGTGGTCGCGGGCGAAGTGGTGGTCAGCACCTGCAACCGGCTCGAGGTCTACCTCGACACCGACCGCTTCCATGAGGGCGTGGACCTGGTCCTCGACGCGGTGGCCCGCACCAGCGGGATGGACCGCGAGGTGGTCTCCCTCTGCTTCGACGCGGCGATGGACACCCCCGTCCCCCAGCACCTCTACGAGGTCACCTCCGGGCTGCGCTCCCTGGTGCTCGGCGAAGCGGAGATCGGCGGACAGGTGCGGCAGTCCTACGAGGCCGCCCGCCGCGGCGGCCGCACCACCTCGATGCTCCACGACCTCTTCCAGCACGGCTTCCGCTGCGCGAAGGCCGTGGCCACCCAGGCGCCGGTGGGCGCCGCAGGCCGCAGCGGTGCAGCCGTCGCCGTGGACCGGGCCGAGGTCGAGCTGGGCGGCTTCGCCGGCCGCAGCGTCCTGATCGTCGGCACCGGTGCCTATGCGCGGCTGGGGCTCGCCGAGCTGGTGCGCCGCGGGGTGCAGGACGTGCGCGTGTTCTCCCCCTCGGGACGTGCTGCCGGCTTCGCCGAACGGCACGGCGTCGAGACCGTGGACGAGACGCAGCTCGAGCGCGCGATCCGCGAGGCCGATCTGGTGCTGGCCTGCTCCGGCCGCGGCACCTCCCTGTTCCCCGAGCTGTTCCTGAATGCCGGGCGCACCGTCGTGCTCGACCTCGCCCTCCACTCCGACCTGCACCCGCTGGTGGGCCACCTCAAGGGGGTCACGGTGCTCGGGCTCGCAGATCTCCGGCTCGACACCGATGCGCAGACCGACCCGGCGCTGCTCACCGCCCGCACCATCGTCGCCGAGAACGTCGAGGCCTTCCGCACCCAGCAGGAGGTGCGCCGGATCGATCCCGCGATGGCCGCGCTGCGACGCGAGGTGTTCGATGCGGCCGACGGGGAGATCGACCGGCTGCGCCGGGACGTCTCCGGCGAGACTGCGGACCAGCTCGAGCGGTCCGTGCGCCGGATCCTCTCCAAGGTCATGCACCAGCCCGCCGAACGTGCCCGCCACCTCGCGGAGACCGGCTACGCAGATGCCTACGTCGAGGCCTTCCACACCATCTTCGGGATCGACATCTCCGCGGGCGGGAGCTCGACCGGGGGCGCGGGCCTCGACGCGTCGGGGGCCGACGGCGGTGGCTCCGAGCTGGAGCCCGTGCCGGCCGGCTGGATGCGGGTGGACCGCACTCTGCCGCCGTTCTCGACGGCGCCGACGGGAAGCGGGGAGGGATCCGGCGCCGAGGTCCCGACCGAGCTCTCCTCGGCGACGATCGCGCGCGTCGCGCTGCGCGACGGGGAGTGTCCGGTGGGCTTCGGGCCGGCGGCGACCGGCCGGATCAGCTCCGGGGACTGATCAGTCCGGGGTCGGGGCTGCTCCTGGGCGCGTCGCCGGGGCCATCTCCTGCGAGGCGAGGGCACGGAGACGGCGATGGTCGAGGATCTCCGTCCAACGGCGCCCCGAGTCGATGACGCCGTCCTTGCGCAGCCCGCTCATCACCCGTGAGACCGAGGCGGTGGTGGATCCGGTGATGCTGGCGAGATCGGCGCGGGAGAGCGGGATCTCGATGAGGGTGCCCGTCGCCCCGGGTTCCCCGAACTTCTCGGCCAGCCACAGGAGCACCGCCGCGACCCGCTCCGCGACCGTCGCCGTGGACTGCTTCGTCACCGACGACCTGGCCAGCGCCAGCTGGATCGAGACGGCATGGAGCACGCGCAGGGCGACCCGTGGCTGCTGCGTCAGGATCTCGCGGAACTCCCTGGTCCCGATCTGCAGCGCGCAGACGTTCGTCAGCGCCTGGACCGTCTCGGTGTGCTGTGACCGCCCCAGGATCTCCAGGTCGCCGAACAGGTCGCCGGGCGCGAGGAAGTCGACGACCACGTCGTGCCCGTCTGCCGTGGAGCGGAACGCCTTCGCCCGGCCCGACGCGAGGATGTACAGGTGATCTGCGCGGTCCCCCGCCCGATAGAGGGGGGCGTCCTCGTCCCAGGTGTGCGCGATCATCTCCGCGTTGACAGCGGTGAGCTGATCCGCGGTGAGATCGCGGAACAGGTCGACGCCCTGCAGCACCTGCAGCCGCACGTCCTTTGAGCAGGCGTGGGGGCGAGCGGCGAGCGAAAGCAGCGGGATGCGGCGACGTCCCGTCGGGGCGTCGGGCGGGGACGGTCGAGTGCCGAGCTCTGGTGCGGTGTTCACGGTGGGGCCTCCACACCGCATGAGACCAGAGACGGCCGGAAGAATCCACTGCGGCCCACCGGAGCCCCGCATCCTCGTGCTGTGCGATCACCGAGGGCGATGCGGAAAATTGCTCCAGGACATGGACGGAATGCAGATTCTCTGTGCCGAAACTGCCCTATCCGAACAACCTTGACACTTCCTGGGAATAGTGGGTACTTTTCCTCACACCCGGTGACCTGCACCAGAGCAGGTTGCGTCCACAAAGAACGGTGAGCCAGGCGTGAGCGTGAAGAATCATCGTCCGCAGGACCAGGCATCCACGTCGGAGATCGCGATATCCAAGGGATGGGTGCAGGGCATCGCGCTGGTGCTCATCTTCGGATTCTTCGTGATGGGCGTTCTCGCGTACCGGACCTATACCCACTCGATGCCGCAGCCCCAGCAGGTGGTCAGCGAGGACGGGGACGTGGTCTATACGCACGAGGAGATCACCCGCGGCCAGAACGTGTTCCTGACCCGGGGCATCCAGCAGTACGGCTCGATCCTCGGCCATGGGGCCTACCTCGGACCCGACTACACGGCCGAGTACCTTCGCCTGAGCAGTGAGCACATCCATCAGCAGCTCGAGCAGCAGGGCGTGCAGGAGCCCGCGGCCGCCACTGCGGAGATGCAGCGCACCAACCGGTACGACGAGGAGTCAGGCGTCCTGGTGCTGACGGACGAGCAGATCAGCGCCTTCGAGGAGATCAAGGCGTACTACGGGGATTTCTTCGGCGAACCGTCCACCGCCCACGGGCTGATCCCGAACGCGATCACCGATCCGCAGGACATCCATGACCTCACCGCCTTCTACGCCTGGACGGCGTGGGCGAGCGCCGCGGAGCGACCCGGTCTGGACTACTCGTACACCAACAACTGGCCGGCCGAGCCCCGCGTCAACAACCATCCCACGGCGGACATCCTGGTGTGGTCGGCGATCTCCCTGGTCGCGCTGCTGGCAGGCCTCGGCATCCTGTTCGCCGTCTACGGCCGCTGGAGCAGCAACCTGGGCTGGAAGGGCAACGACACCGCGCGCCTGAAGTTCCTCCAGCCCGGTGAAGTGGGGATCACGAAGGCTCAGCGTTCCACTGCCTGGTTCTTCCTCGTGGTCGCCCTGCTGTTCCTCATCCAGGCCACCGTGGGCGCGTCCGTCGAGCACTATCGGGTCGAGATCCAGGGCTTCTTCGGCTTCGACCTCGCGCAGATCTTCCCGTTCAACCTCGCCCGGACGTGGCACGTGCAGCTCTCTCTGCTGTGGACGGCCGCCACCTTCCTGGCCGCCGCGATCTTCCTCGCCCCGATCATCGCGGGCAGGGAGCCGCGTGGTCAGCACCTGCTGTCCTACGGCCTGCTGGGCGCCCTCGCGCTCGTCGTGGTCGGCATGTTCGGCGGCACCGCCATCAGCATCTACGGCCCGGACTGGGCAGCGGATTCGGCGTTCTTCTCCCAGCAGTGGGAGTACTTGGATCTGCCCCGCGCCTTCCAGGTGCTCCTGGTGATCGGGCTGTTCCTGTGGTTCCTGATCATCATCCGCGCGATCCGTTCGCGGCTGCGGACCGAGTCGAAGTTCAACATGCCGTGGCTGTTCGCCTACGCGGCGCTCGCGATCCCCGCCTTCTACGCGGTGGGCCTCCTGGCGACGAACGAGACGCACCTGACGGTGGCCGAGTTCTGGCGGTTCTGGGTGGTGCACCTGTGGGTCGAGGACTTCCTCGAGCTGTTCACCACGGTGATGGTGGCCTACCTCTTCGTGATGCTGGGCGTGGTGCGCCGCAAGATCGCCATCCAGATCATCCTGCTCGACGTCATCCTCTACTCCTCGGGCGGGGTCATCGGCACCATGCACCACCTGTACTTCTCCGGGACCCCGGTCGAGCACATGGCGCTCGGCGCGGTCTTCTCCGCCCTGGAGGTGATCCCGCTGACGTTCCTGACGGTCGAGGCCTGGACGTTCCTGCAGCTCGGATCGCGCCAGGAGTCCCGCTCCAGCGCGCCCTTCCCGCACCGGTGGGCGGTCATGTTCCTGGTCGCCGTCGGCTTCTGGAACTTCCTCGGCGCGGGTGTCTTCGGCTTCCTGGTGAACCTGCCCGTGGTGTCCTACTACCAGATCGGCACCTCCCTGACCGCGAACCATGCGCACGGCTCCATGATGGGCGTGTACGGGATGCTGGCCGTCGGCCTGGCGCTGTTCGCGCTGCGCTACATCATCCCGCCGGAGAAGTGGCCCGATCGCCTGGCCAAGCTCTCCTTCTGGTCGCTCAACATCGGGCTCGCGTGGATGATGTTCGCGACCCTGCTGCCGCTGGGCGTGCTGCAGCTGTGGGCCTCCGTCAACGAGGGGTACTTCGAGGCCCGTACGCTGGGCTACCTCACCCAGCCGGGCAACGTGGCCCTGGAGTGGATGCGCATGCCCGGCGATGTGCTGTTCCTGGTCGGAGGTGTCCTCCCCTTCGTGTACATCACCTGGCTCGGGGTGCGCTACGGCGTGAAGGCGACGGTCACGCGGATGGAGCCGGAGACACTGTTCGTCGAGGAGCACCCGGAAGCTCGCGAGGACCGCACGGGCCGCGCCGAGGCACCGGCCACGGCCGCCGTGACCGCCACGGACGCCCTGCCGCCCAGCAGGTACGCCTCCGACCGCCGCCGACCGAACGAGGAGGGGCCCGCATCATGAGCGCCATCGAGCCCGCCGCGTGGCTCTCCGCCGGCTATGCCGTGGCCCTGCTGCTGATCGCCTACGGCATCGACCTGCTGGCCAAGCGCGCCCATGTCGCGAATGACGATCAGCAGACCCGCGGCTTCGTGTATCACGACGATCACGATGCCTGGCTGTGTCCCGAGGACCAGTGGCTGTGGCCCCAGTCGTTCGATCCCGAGAACCGCGTGATGCGCTATCGCGGCAGCCCTGCGGTCTGCAACTCCTGCCCGGTCAAGGACAGCTGCACCTCGTCGGACGATGGTCGTGAGCTGGGGCAGACGGTCGATGCGTGGCCGTCCTCGGAATCCGCCCGATTCCATCGCGGGATCGCGTGCGCCGTGACCGTGCTCGCCGTGTCGTGGCCGGTGGTCGCCTCCTTCACGGTCGAGCACTGGGCCGGTCAAGTGATGCTGCTGGCCACCGCCCTCGTGATCGCGATCGCCGGGCTGCCGCTGTGGTCGCATCTGCGCCGCACCCCCGTGGACCCCGACGGCGTGCTGTTCAAGTCGCTGGACGAGAACCTGGACGATCGGGCCCTGGCGTTCGAGAACCTCGAGCGCCGCCGCACCAGCTACGCCTCTGATCGACGGACCGCCATGGACTCTCCGGTGCCGCTGCTCCTCGGGCGGACCCGCTACGCCTCCGACCGAAGGGACGCCGACGAGAATGCCTAGCCAGATGCTCATCGCGATCGTGGTGATCGCCCTCCTGCTCGTGCTGGTCATCGTCTCGCTGAAGGTGGTGCGCGAGTACGAGCGGCTGGTCGTCTTCCGCCTGGGCCGTCTGCGCGGCCCGCTCGGCCCGGGCCTCGTGCTCATGCTGCCGTTCCTGGACCGCTCGGTGCGGGTGGATCAGCGCGTGGTCACGTTGACCATCCCGCCGCAGGAGGTCATCACGCGCGACAACGTCACCGCCCGTGTGAACGCCGTGGTGATGTTCAGGGTGGCCGACCCGGTGCGCTCGGTGATGGAGGTGGAGAACCACGCGGTCGCCACCTCCCAGTTCGCCCAGACCACCCTCCGCTCCGTGGTGGGTCGCGCGGACCTGGACACGCTCCTGGCCCACCGCGCGGACCTCAACGAGGACCTCCAGCAATCCATCGCCCGCCAGGCCGTGCCATGGGGCGTGGACGTCTCGGTGGTGGAGATCAAGGATGTGGAGATCCCGGAGATGATGCAGCGGGCGATGGCCCGCCAGGCGGAGGCCGAGCGTGAGCGACGGGCCAAGGTGATCAGCGCCCATGGCGAGCTCGAGGCGTCGGAGGAGCTGCGCGACGCGGCGAAGACCCTCAGCGAGGCCCCCGCCGCGCTGCAGCTGCGCTACCTGCAGACCCTGCTCGAGCTGGGGGCTGACCAGAACTCCACCGTGGTCTTCCCGCTGCCGATGGACATCGTCGGGCCCCTGATGGGTGCGCTGGACAACTTCTCCTCTCGCGACGATGCTCGTCGTGAGCCGACAGCGACCCCGGCCCCGGCCGAACAGCACGGACTGGCCGTTGTCGACGACCGCGCAGAAGGGCGATCAGGATGAACGACATCGAACCCGACGGTGGACCGAGCGCTGAAACCGCCACCGCAGCTGGAACCGGAGCCGTCTCCGCCACCGGCCCCGAGGCCGTCCATGACGATGCTGCTGCACCCCCCGGCCGTCGCGTGCGCCTCGTGCCCACCCCGCCAGGCTTCTGGTGGGTGCTGCTGGGAGCCATCGTGACGCTGCTCGGCCCGTTCTTCGGCATCCTCATCGGCAGCACCGTCGGCAGCCACGACACCGCCGGCCGGATGGATCCGCTGTACTGGGGATTCTTCCTCGGTGGCCTCGTCGGAGTCCTGGGCCTGCTGGCGGGTGCCTTCGGCGTCATGAGGCTGATGCGCCGCTCACGGTCGAGCACCAGGCAGGAGGGCCCGTGAGCATGTCCCGCACGCAGCCGGCGGCCGTCGCCGAGCCCTGCGCCGCCGAACCCTGTCCGGCCGTCGCCGAATCCTGCCCGGCCGTCGCCGAACCCAGGCCGGATGGTCCCGCACCGGCTCCCGGCAGCAGCGGTTTCCGATCGGACCGGGCCGCAGACCGAGTGATGCGCCGTGCCCTCCGGATCCCGGACATCGATCTGAGGTCCGGGGGGGCCGCACACCAGGCCTTCCGGATCTCCGTCATCATCTCGGCCCTGCGCTGTGTCATCACCTACGTGCTGATCCCGGTGCTGGTACCGATCTTGAGCCTTGCCGGCTGGGTCGCCGCTCCGGTAGGGATCGTGCTGTGCGCGATCGCCGCGGTGAACGGCGTGATCAGCGTGCGCCGTTTCTGGCGCGCCGATCACCCGCACCGATGGACCTACACCGCCTTCATCGGGGTCGTGTTCGCGATCCTGACCATCTCCGTGATCACAGAACTGAGCCGATGGGGAGTCCTGCCGTGAGCACCGCACACAACTCGAGAACCGTTCCCTCCAGAACCGACGCAGCCCATGACGAGACCCTGCGCAGCACTCCACCGACCACCGAGGGGTGGACCCCCGAGGACAGAGCGCCGAGCGCGGCCGAGAACAACTTCATGAGCTTCGCCCTGTTCAGCGTCCTCATCCTCTTCGGGATCGGCTGCTTCGTCCTCCTCTGAGAGCACGCACCCGTCGTGGTGAACAGAGCCTGGACGCGCGACGATCGACGGTCGCGTCGACGCCGGGGTGACCCGTCCGATCGGGGCCGAGGACCGATCAGCCCCGGCGTCTGAACAGCCCGCGCCAGCCGCGGCGCGCGGAGGCGTCCGCACGGCGGCGCTCCTGGTCGGGCCCGTGCTCCTCCTCGGGCCCGGAGTGGTCCTCGGGCTCGAGCCTCAAGCCGTCCTCGTCGACCCAGACATCGGTCCAGCCGATGTCGGACTCATCGCGAGGGCTGTACTCGCGACGCGGGCCCAGCACCTCTCGGACGTCCTCGAGGTCGATCTCGGCAGGGGCCCGGACCTCTTCGCCGCGATGCGGCACCGGGCAGGTCCAGAAGTACGGACATCCGGGACAGCCGGCGGTCTCCTCGTCGGGAGCCGCCTCGCGCTGCATCTGGACGCCGTCCATCTGCTGCAGCATGCGCAGGCGCGACTCGAACGGATTGATCTCCATGGCCTGCTCAGCGTACTGCGCCGAGCGGCAGCGGCGCCGCACGGCCAGGCCGGCCCGGCGTAGGATCGAGGGTGAGGCGCCGCCCACCGCGTCACCTCACCGCGCCGTTCCCAGGAGACCCCGATGAGCACCCCGCAGCAGCGCGTCCACGACGCCACCCGCCGTCTGCTCGATCTGCTCGAGCACGGGGAATCCCTCACCCCGGAAGCGATCGAGCTGCGCGCCGAGCTCGCGGAGGCCACCGCTGAAGCCGGCCATCTGGACGATGCGTACTACCAGGTCGAGGAGCTGCTCAAGGACGCCCAGCGCCACCACGGTCCCGACCACGAGGCCGTCACCCGGTCACGGGCAGCGGTCGAGGCGGTCCGGGAGATCGGGATGCGCGCAGTCGGCATGGGCGACTCCGCCGCCCAGGGCTGACCGGCCCTCCGCCTCACCAGCTGAAGCCCGCCTCGCGGAGCCGCACGTCGACCTCGTCCTGCATCGACGCGGCATAGGTGCTGGTGATGTGGTCGGCATCCAGGGACACCACCACGTTCCCGATCACCGGCGTGCATTCATCCTCAGGACACACCAGGTCGTTGACCTCGAGGGGGAAGACCCTCTCGCCCTGTTGGGTGAGCACGGGGGCATCGGGCCGCCCGGCGGTCAGGGCCTCGGGGATCGGGGGTGCGCAGGCGGGGGAATCCTCTCCCCGCTCGCGGACGCAGTCGGCCTGGTTCAGCGGCAGTCTGGGCAGGTCCCGCACCGCGATCACGTCCGTCCCGGCGGCGGTGAGCTCCGGGAGCGTGACCTCCAGGCCGGGCGCGACCACCTCTGTGCGCTCCGGGGTCAGGAAGGTGGAGTTCAGGACGACCGCATCAGGAGCGACCCGGTCGATGTAGGTATGCGCCTTGGCGCTCCAGGCGTCGCACTCGGGGGAGACCTGCGCGTCCGGGGCGTAGAGGCAGCCGCCCTTCCACAGCGTGATCAGGGTCCAGCCGTTCTCCTTGGCGAGCGGGATGAGGGAGCCGGTGAACTGCTCCATCCGTGAGTTGCCGACGCTGATCAGCACCTTGCCGTCCGGAGCGCCGGGGACGACGCCGCAGTCCTTGGGCAGCGGCTCGATGTCCGGCTGGGGAGCCAGTTCGCCGGTGCAGCCCTCTTCGCCCTTGGCCCAGTCCTTCGGGAGCAGGGCCTCAGAGGGCAGCGGTGCGGCATCGGGGTCGGCATCGGGGTGCACGGTGAAGTCGGGGTTCAGCACCCGGGCCCCGGGATTGTCGGCCACGGCGCGGGCCTGTGCGTCGCGCTGGTCGGCCAGCAGGTGCTGCTGGGCGGCGATCACGGGCGTGAGCGCCAGGGCCAGGCAGGTCAGCGCCACGGCGCCGGCACGCCAGGGCTTGGCGCTCGCCCATGGCCAGCGTCGCACGGGGGTGTCGACCAGCCGGGTCAGCAGCCAGGCCAGGAGAAGGGAGAGCAGGATCAGCACCAGGCCGTCGAGCAGCCCGGCCCGTTCCTTGCCCGTCGTCGCGAGGTAGAGGATCAGCAGCGGCCAGTGGACGAGGTAGAGCCCGTAGGAGATGTCCCCGAGCACCACCGCGGGACGGATCGAGAGCACACGGTCCACGCTCAGCGGATGCCCGGTGGTGCCGGCGGCGAGCACCAGCGCGGCCGCGGCGAGCGGCCAGGCGGCGATCCAGCCCGGGAAGGCACCCTGGACGTCGATGAGCAGGCCGCAGGAGACCAGGCCGATGATCCCCGTCCAGGCCATGATCACGCGCACCGGCAGGGGGAGCGAGGAGGGGGAGCGGGCGCCCGCGCGGGTCGCGCGACGGCGTCCACGGCGCGGCACGCGTCGGGAGCGGCGCTCGGCCCGCTGCTCCCACCACGGCAGGGCGAGGCCCAGCAGGGAGCCGGCCGCGAACTCCCACAGCCGGGTGAAGGTGTCGAAGTAGGCGATCTCCTGCTGGGTCGAGGTCGAGACCACGGACCAGACGAAAGAGGCCACCAGCACCGCGCCGAAGAGGAGCGCGAGCACTCCGCGGGCGCGCAGGCGCAGCAGGCGCGCCAGGAGCACCGCGGCGGCGATCAGCAGCGGCCAGGCGAGGAACACCTGCCCCTGGATCGACAGGGACCAGAAGTGCTGGAAAGCCGAGGGCACGGCTTCCTCCGCGGCGTAGTAGTCCACGCCCCGGGCGATGAACACCCAGTTCACGACGTGGAGGAGGGAGCCGATCGCGTCGGTGATCGAGGTCATCCAGCGATCGGGCGGCAGCACCAGGCGCACCCCGGCGAGGGTCGCGAGGACCACCACGGCCGTGGGCGGCAGGAGCCGCTTGAAGGTGCGCCCCCAGTACGCGAGCGGCGCCGTCGGACGACCTGCGTCCACGCGCCGCAGGAAGGTCCCCACCAGCAGGAAGGAGGAGAGGAAGAGGAAGACGTCGACGCCGCCGGAGACCCGGTCGAACCAGACGTGGTAGAGGACCACGAGGCCGATCGCGAGCCCACGCAGGCCGTGGAGCTCGGGGCGGAAGCGACCCGCGCCGGTGGTGGCGGGGGTCGGGGACGCGGAGGCGGCGGCGGGCGCGTCGACGGAGGAGGCTGCGGAGGTCACGGGTCGGGGGCGCTCCGTCAGCCGCGCAGGAATGCGGCGCACGCCTGCTGCAGCAGCAGCGGGTCGGCGGTCGCGCACATCTCTCGCGCGGAGTGCATCGAGAGCAGCGTGATGCCCACGTCGATCGTGGTCATCCCCAGCCGGGTCGCGGTGATCGGGCCGATCGTCGAGCCGCACGGCATCGCGTTGTTCGAGACGAAGTGCTGGTAGGGCACCCCGGCGCGCGCGCAGGCCGCGGCGAAGGCGGCGATCCCGACCGCGTCGGTCGCGTAGCGCTGCTGGGCGTTGATCTTGAGCATCGGCCCCCCGCCCAGCCGCGGGCGGGTCACGGGATCGTGGCGCTCGGGATAGTTCGGGTGGGCGGCGTGGCCGGCGTCGGCCGAGAGCACCATCGAGGACGCCAGCACCTGGCGGCGGCTCGACTCGTCCCCGCCGAGCGCCGCGTGCATCCGCACCAGCACATCCTCGAGGAACGGACCGGCGGCACCGGAGCGGGAGGCCGAGCCGACCTCCTCGTGGTCGTTGGCGACCATCAGCGCGATCGGGGCGGGCTCTGCGCCTGCGGGGCGGGCGTCCCCGCCGCCATGGACCGTGATCAGCGCCTGGAGCTCGGCGTGGACGGAGCTGAGGTTGTCCAGCCGTGCGGAGGCCAGGAACTCCTCGTGTGCGCCGAACAGCGCGGGCGCCTGGGCGTCCACGGTGAGCACGTCGAAGCCGACGATGTCCTCGGCGAGGAGCGGGTGCGTCGGCTCCCCGTCGGCGACCAGGTGCCCGGTGTCGTCGAGTGGTTGGGCGTGCGCGGCGAGAAGCACCCGCACGTCCACGTCGCCGATCCCCAGGATCGGCTGCATGTGCCGCTGAGGATCGAGCTGGAGACCGTCCTTGTTCACGGCCCTGTCCAGGTGCACCGCAAGCTGCGGCACCCGCAGCACCGGCGGGGTGGAGACCAGGGCGCGGCGACCATCGCGCAGCGTGAGCAGCCCGGCCAGGCGCAGCTCCCGGTCCAGCCAGGAGTTCAGCAGCGGGCCGCCGTAGACCTCGACCCCCACCTGGGAGAGGTTCTCGCGGCCCAGCTCGGGATTCGGCTTGAGCTTCAGGGCGGGGGAGTCGGTGTGGGAGCCGACGATCCGCCACGGCGTGGTCTCATCAGCCTGCTCCGGGGTGACCCAGGCGATCAGCGAGCCGTCGCGGATCACGTAGCGCGACTCGGCGACGTCCGCGGTCGACCAGTGCTCGGATTCCTGCAGCGGGGAGAAGCCCGCCGCGCGCAGCCGACGGGCGGCCTCCTGCACGGTGTGGAAGGAGGTGGGGGAGGCGGAGACGAACTCGCCCAGGTCGAGCGTCGTGGCCCGGGCGCGGGAGGAGGGTGCGGCGGCGGAGTAACGAGTCACGGGTTCATTGAACCATCGGTGCCCCGGCAGGGCAGCATGCGCAGCAGCCTCGCATCGCCCACCTGGAGCACGACCTCTGCAGAGCCGGTCTCGGAGATCTCGTTGAGGCCGGTGTAGGTGGCGGAGCGGCCGTGGATCTCCTGTGGGCCGAAGTCCAGGGCGTAGTCGACGTCCAGCTCTGCCGCGGCATCGCAGACCTCGGGATTCGTGCGCGCCTCATCGAGCTCGGCATTGAGCAGATGCACCTCGGGCTCCGCCTGGAAGCTCATGTAGGTGTTGAGCACCTGCCGATCGGAGATGGCGTACGCCAGGGAGCTGCCGTTCCAGGCGTTGGTCGCGATCACCGCGTCCTCGGGGACCACCTCGGGCAGGAGCTCGAGCAGCTCGCGCTCGTCGTCGCTGAGCAGCACGCCGGACTGCCAGTCCGGCATGAAGTAGCTGCGATTGACCTGCGAGGCGGGGGAGAGCACGCCCAGTGCCAGGACGAGCACCGCGGCGAGCGCGGCGACCAGGTGCCCGGGCGTCCCGGCGAACCGCGGGAAGCGGCGCCCGGCAAGGCGCTGGAGGCTCTCGATGCCGAGGGCGAGCACGGGGATCGCGGCGACGGCGATGATCGCGGTGACCCGATTGTTGTCCGTGTACCAGTTGCCGAGGAAGAGGTAGCGCAGATCGCCGACAGGGGTGCTGCGCGTGAGCACGGAGAACACCGCAGCCACGATCCAGGGCGCCAGCAGCCAGCGCGATCGGGACAGCAGCAGCACGGAGGCGGCGCAGGCGAGCATCACCAGGCCCAGCGGGAGGAAGGTGGGGGTGGCGTTGGGGGAGATGCTGATCGCCTGACCGATCGCCTCCTTCAGCGAGGAGTTCGGCTTCCACACCGCAGAGGACTCCACGGGCCGGAAGCGGATCCAGATGAATGCGGAGCCAGCCAGCGCCGCGACGGTGAGCAGCGTGAGCGGCCACAGCCGGGGACTGCCGAGTGTCGGTGATTTCCGCGAGACGATGCGGTCGTGTGCTCGGGCCAGGGTCCCCCAGACCAGGATCGGCAGGCCCAGCACCATGCCCACGAAGACGCCCTGGGGGTGGGCGAGTGCGATGGTGCCGCAGACCGCCGGCAGCAGAACGGCGAGCTGCGGGACGGTCAGCAGCTGCGGCGAGCGCGGGGCCAGGCCGGCGAGGTGGCTGATCAGGACCACCACCAGCGGCATGAAGGCCATCGCAAGGAAGTAGGGCAGCACGATGCCCCAGTGCATCAGTGTCAGCGGGAACGCGCCGGTGACGCCCGCGAGGATTCCCGCGGCCATCCAGCCGACAGGACCCGCGGTGGTGCAGGTGCGCATCAGGGTCATGAGCCCCACCGGCCACAGCACCACGGCGACCAGCAGCATCACCACATTGGAGGCGAGGATGATGTCCTGGCCGGAGACCTGCGTGACCAGGCTGACAGCCTGGTGCCAGACCGCCGGGTAGTAGACCTCGGTGCCCGGCAGTGCGGTCATCCCCCCGACCACCCAGGCGGAGCCGTCTCCGGCGCGCAGGATATGACGTACGGCGTTGAGGTGGAAGATGTTGTCGTAGGTCTGGCTGATGGCGTGGATCCCGCCCATCATCGGCAGCACGCGAGCCAGCAGGACGCCGCCGCCGATGACCAGGCCGATGAGGATCGCAGCGGCGTGGCCGCGGCGGGTCTCCAGGAAACGGGGTGCAGGCAGCCCGGGATCCCGAGAGTCGTGCTCGGAGGTGGAGTCGCCGCTCGTCGCTGCGGCGAGTGCCTGTCGGCGTCTGATCGGCCACAGGGCGGCGCCCAGCAGCAGCCCGAGCACGAGCGGTGAGGCGACCGTCCAGGGAATGCCGAGCAGATGACCGGCCTCCGCGGCGATCGTGATCATCAGCAGCGAGGCCGGCGCGACTGCGGCGACTGCAGTCAGCGGCCGCAGCCGCAGCGCGAGCACCGTCGGCAGGCCGGGAGCACCGAGGATCAGCAACGCCGCACCCAGGGTCGCGATGATCCTCAGGACGTCCACGTGGGGTGCACCTGCTTCCTTCTCGAGCGGGTACGAACGCCCCGGGGTCGGGCACATGCTAGTCCGCGCACCTGCCGCCGACGCTCGGGCTGGCCGATGTCCGGCCTGTCCATGTCCGCCCCCGCCTCAGACCTTCGCGGCCGCGAGCTCCTCAGTCACCGCGGGCGCCAGCGACTCCTCGACGAATAGCCTGGTCAGATGGTTGTCGTCCATGTAGACGTAGGTATCTCCGAGCACTGGCGAGCAGCGTCCGTCGGGGCAGATCTGCGGTGTGAGATCGAGCAGCGTCACCGTCGCGCCGGGGGTGCTGAGCGCCGTCAGCGGAGCGGCCGGGTTCTGGGGGGCGAGCTTGTCCTCGACGTCGGCGCCGCAGGCGGCATCGGCCGCGACCGGGGTGCCACCGCGATCGATCACCGCTTCGGCGCACTGGTACTGGTCCTGTCCCCAGCGCGGGGTGTCGCGGACGGCGATCACGTCGATGCCGCGGTCCAGGAGCGTCTGCAGCGCCCCGTCAGTGCCCTCGGGGAGGACCTCCTCGGTGCCGTCGTCGAAGGTCTGGGTGACGGTGGTGAGCACCACGTCGGGCTTGACGGCGTCGAGGTACTCCAGCACGTACGCGTCATACCCCGCGCAGTAGGGCCAGCGCTCGGTGCCTGCGAGGAAGCCGCAGCCGTCCATGGACAGGTTCACGACCTGCGCGTCCTGCGCAGTGGCGGTGGGCAGCACAGCGGGGATGAACTGGCGGGAGTGCGAGCTGCCGACCACCACGATGGTCTTGCTCGCCTCGGCGTCGCCCGGAAGCAGCTGCTGGCAGCGCACGTGGGCGAAGCCGCGCTCGGGTGCCCAGGGGCCGCCGCAGCGCTCGGGGAGGTCGGGCCACTGATTCCCGAGCTGCCAGCCGTAGGGCTGCACATCCGGCGGGGCCACGGTGGCGACCTCGTCGGTCGCGAGGCTCGGTCCCTCAGCCACCGGCGGCTGGGGCTGGTCGCGGTGCAGGAAGACCCACCAACCGCCGGCCGCGCCCGCGACCAGTGCGAAGCTCAGGGCGATCGCGGTCAGCGCCCGCCAGGGCTTCGCCTCGAGCCAGCGGGAGCGCCGCACCGGTGCGTCCACCGCCCGGGTCACCAGCCAGGCCAGCAGCATGGAGCCGGTCAGCACCACCAGACCGTCCAGGAGCCCGGCGCGCTCCTGCCCGCTGTGGTGCAGCCAGATCACCAGGATGGGCCAGTGCACGAGGTACAGCGCGTAGGAGATGTCGCCGATGAAGGCGGCGGGACGAGTGGACAGCACCGCATCCACTCCCCAGCGACGGCCTGAATGCCCGGCGACCACCACCGCGCCCGCGGCGGCCAGCGGCCAGATCGCGATCCAGCCCGGGAAGATCGTGGAGACGTCCAGCAGCACCCCGCAGGCCAGCAGGCCCGCGACACCCAGCCAGCCGATCAGCGCGCGCAGGGTCCGATGGCGAGGTGCCAGGCCGTCCTCCGGTCGGCGCGCCCCGGTGAGCCGGTCCAGCACCGGCAGGGCGAGAGTCAGCAGGGATCCGGCGGCGAACTCCCACAGCCTGGCCGCGGTGTCGAAGTAGGCGATCTGCTGCTGACTCTGGGTGGAGATGATGGACCAGGTCAGGGAGGCGGCACCGATCAGCGCGATGATCGCGATCAGGGGGCGGCGCACCGGCTTCCCCGCCCGAGCCCGCCGCGCCACCAGCAGGAACAGCAACGGCCAGACCACGAAGGCCTGCCCCTGCACGCTGAGGGACCAGAAGTGCTGCAGCGGAGAAGCGGCGCCGGCGTCGCGGGCGTGGTAATCGACCTGCAGCAGCACCAGCAGGAGGTTCTGCACGTACGCCGCCGAGGCCACCGCCTCCTGCATGATCGTCTGCCACATCGAGGCGGGCAGGAAGGCGGCCGTCCCCGCGAGGACCAGCAGGATCGTCACTGCCGAGGGCGGCAGCAGTCGTTTGAAGGTGTGCAGCCAGTAGCGGGGCACCCCGAGCGGGCGGCCGTTCTCCAGCCGGCGCACGAAGGTGCCGGTGAGGAAGAAGGCCGAGAGGAACAGGAAGACGTCGACTCCGCCCGAGACCCGGCCGAGCCAGATGTGGTACACCGCGACCAGTCCGAGCGCCACCGCACGCAGACCGTGCAGCTCGCGGCGGAAGGCGGGCCGGGAGTCGGAGGGAGCAGTGGGAGCGGTGGGCGAGGCCTCCGTGCCGGCTTCTGCGGCAGGGCCGACGGGGGAGGGCTGCGGGATGCGGGAGCGGCTCGCCTCGCCGCGCGGCCGCCAGGTCCCGGAGACGGAGTCGCTCGTGGACCAGGCGTCCTCCGCCTCCCGTTCGGCGTGCAGCTCGGCCGGGCCCTGCAGCCAGTCCCCGAGGGACGAGGTCGCCGAAGGCAGCGGACCCGCGATCCAGGCCGAAAGGTCCGAACGGGGGAGGGATGCGGCGTGTTCCGGTGCAGGAGGTGGCGCTGGTGCGCTGTCCGGCTCGATGCTCGGATCCTGCGTCCAGGCCTCGAGGGGCGCCGCGGCCGGCTCGTCCTCGAGATGGGCGGGCTGCTCCCAGGCGCTGGCTGCATCACGCTGCCGTGCCTGCTCATCGGCGTCGTGCGCAGGTGTGCCGCGCCCACCATGCCGAGGGTGCGGCGGATCGTTGGGCGAGCTGATCGCGATCCCCTTCCGCACGGCCGGTGGCCACCACTGCCGCGGACAGGCGGTTTCCCGATCCCGGCGCTGCGGTGGATCCTAGTGGATACGGCCGGAAGTGATCACGCCTCAGCTTTCTTGCGCCTCAGCTCCTGGGGATCTGCGAGCGCCGTGCCAGCAGCACGATCACCACCACCGACGTCGCCGCCAGCAGCAGGGTCCCGAGGACATCGACCATCCCGGCGACGGGGGTGAACCAGTCGCCGCCGGCCGCGGCCCCGCTCAGCATCTGGAATACGAAGGCGCGTATCAGCACGACGGTGAGCAGCTGCGTGACCCAGTAGGCGATGAACCCTGCCCAGAGGACCTTGCGCGTCCGTCCGGCGGTGAGCGCGAGCAGCAGACCCATCGTGAGGACGAGCAGCGCGGCCAGCAGCCCCTTCGCGACGGTGAGCAGCGAGTGGAGAGCCTGCAGGACCTCCCAGTCGAGGGCTGCCCACTGGGGGCCCAGGTTCTGCAGAGGCACGATCCCCGCGAGGAGCAGCGCCGTGATCAGCAGCACCACGGCGACCGGCACAGGGCCCACTGGGATTCGGTGGGTCTGTTCCGCCCGGTGCGGGCGCCTCAACAGCAACAGCGCGAGCATGCCGATGATGGCGGTGAGCAGCATCGTGCCGCCGCTGGTGAACAGGTTGCCGATCGCAGTGCGCAGGCCGTATCCGACGGCGGTGTCATCGCCCACCCCGAGCATCCGCAGGAACAGGGCCAGCAGCTGACCCGCCGGAAACACCAGCGCCGAGAGCACCAGCAGACCCAGCATGAGCAGTGGCTGACGCGAGAGGCGCCTTTCGTCAACGCGGGCGTTGCCGGAGGCGGCGAGGAGCCACAGCACCGAGGCGCTGAAAGCCAGGCTGACCGGGACCATGACCAGGTAGAAGCCCTGGACCACGTACTGCATGGCCTCGAACGGGCCCTGCAGAGGCAGGAGCAGCAGCTCGATCACACCGGTGAGGATCACTGCCCCGGCCAGCACTGTGACAGCGAGGGCGGGTCGGCGCAGCGGCGCCTCGGCACGCCCGCCAGTGCGGACCCCGACGGGCGGGGCACCTGGGGTGGGAGTGGACGGCACGGAAGCGGGCTGGGTCATCACAGATGTCCTGGAGTGAGAAGGCCTGGAGTGAGAAGGCGGGGTGCGGTCGATCCTAGAGCGATGGTGGCGCGGGGGCGGCCGATCGGGGACGCGGAGTCGGGAGCCGGGAGCTGTAAAGGGTCGTGGGATCATGGAGCGGTGACCTCTCCCAGTGCCGATCCGACTGCCGCGCCCATCCCTGCCGCGCTGAATCCGACCGCGTCGACCCCCGCCGCGTCGATATCCGCCGCGTCGATATCCGCAGCGTCGATATCCGCAGCGTCGATCCCCGCAGCGCCATTTCCCGCTGACAGCGGATTCGAGATCATCGCCCGCCACGGGGAGAAGGCGCGCGCCGGGGTGCTCACCACCCCGCACGGACAGATCCAGACCCCGGCCTTCATCCCGGTGGGCACCAAGGCCACGGTCAAAGCAGTGCTGCCGGAGTCGATGAGCGACCTGGGAGCGCAGGCACTGCTCGCGAACGCCTATCACCTCTACCTCCAGCCCGGCCACGACCTGGTCGACGAGGCCGGCGGCCTGGGCGCCTTCATGAACTGGCCCGGCCCCACCTACACCGACTCCGGCGGCTTCCAGGTGATGAGCCTCGGGGCCGGCTTCAAGAAGGTCCTCTCGAGCGAGTTCTCCGGCGGCGAGAAGGCCCGGACCTCCTCAGGGGAGGACGACGCGGTCGCCGAGGGCAAGGAGCGGCTCGCCCACGTCGACGACGACGGGGTCACCTTCCGCTCCTTCATCAATGGCGATGAGCATCGCTTCACCCCCGAGATCTCGATGCAGATCCAGCACGGGCTGGGGGCCGACATCATGTTCGCCTTCGATGAGCTGACAACGCTGATGAACTCCCGCGGCTACCAGGAGCAGGCGCTCGAGCGCACCCGGCTGTGGGCGATCCGCTGCCTCGCCGAGCACGCCCGCCTCACCGCGGAGCGCACCCACCGCCCCTACCAGCAGCTGTGGGGCGTGATCCAGGGCGCCCAGTACGAGGATCTGCGCCGCCAGGCCTCCCGCGATCTGGGAGCGATGAACGTGGAGGGTTGGTCCTTCGACGGCTTCGGCATCGGCGGGGCGCTCGAGAAGGAGAACCTGGGCACGATCGTGGGATGGGTGACCGATGAGCTTCCCGAGGCGAAGCCGCGCCACCTGCTGGGCATCAGCGAGGTCGATGACCTCTTCGTCGCGATCGCCGCGGGGGCCGACACCTTCGACTGCGTCTCCCCGTCCCGGGTGGCTCGCAACAGCGCCGTCTACACGCGCACCGGTCGGGTGAACCTCACCGGTGCGAAGTATCGCCGCCAGTTCGCCCCGATCGACGAGGGCTGCGACTGCTACACCTGCACCCACTACACCGCCGCCTACGTCCATCACCTGTTCCGGGCCAAGGAGATGCTCTCCTCGACCCTGTGCACGATCCACAACGAACGCTTCGTGGTGCGCCTGGTGGACCGGATCCGCGACTCCTTGCGCACCGGTGACTTCGACGCCCTGCGGGAGGAGACCACCGGCGCCTACTACGGCTCACCCCGGTGAGCGGCCGATGAGCGAGCAGTCGCCCTGGGCGCCGCAGCCAGACCCCGAAGTACCCGACCCCGAAGAGCCCGGCGCGCTGGCGGCCGGTGCCACGGCCACAGACGGCGCAGCGACAGACGAGGACCCGGGGGCAGACGGCGCCACCGGGACAGCAGACGCGGCGCCAGGCGAGCGCCCGGGCGCAGACGACGCCACGGGGACAGCTGGCGCGGCGCCAGGCGAGCGCCCGGAGATCGACACAGCGACAGCCCTCGGGGCTGCAGTGTTGCTGCTCGCCGTCGCGGGGATCTGTGCACTGCTCGGGGAGCACTTCCTGCTGGGCGTGCTGCGCCTGGCGGCGGGCGTCCTCGCCGGGCTGGGGGTCGGCGCGGCGCTGCTCGCCCTGGTCGGGAACCGCCTCCGACGCCGCTCGCGGGTCCTGCTCGCCGGTGGCGTGGCAGCGGCCCTGATGCTCGCCCTGACCGTCCCGGCCGTGCTTGCCACCCGGCTGGATCCGCTCTCGGAACAGGCCCTGGTCACCGCCGAGGCCGTCGCTGACGGCGACACCGTGCATTCCCTGCCGGAGCCCGGCACACCCGTGCTGGTGCGCCGAGCGGACGGTGGTGCCCAACTGCTGGACGGGACCGGATCTCGCAGCCTTGAGGCGCTCCCCGAGGACGTGCTCGCCCTCTCCGCCGACGGCACCCGACTGGTCCGCGCCACCGGGACCGGCACCGAGGTGATCCTGCTGGACCCCACGGCCTCCGCTCCGGACGGAGGCTTCCCCGCACAGACCTTCGAGGGCACCCCGCTCGCTCTGGCCGGCGACCTGCTCGTGCTGCGCCACTGCACGGAGGGCACCTGCCGGCTCAGCGGCTATGACCTCACCGACCCCGCGGCTCCGCTGTGGACCCTCCTGGACGCCGAACAGACCCGCGGTGTCGATCCGCTCGGTGTGGAGGTGGCCGCCCGGCCCGACGCACAGCCTGGTCTGCTGGACGCTGCACGCGCCACGGGAGTGCTCCCGGCGGTGCCGCTGCGCTTCGATCCCGCCCAGGGCTGGGTCCAGCTCGACCCCGCCACGGGGTTCCCCGTCGGCCGCATCCTGGTGGCTCCCGAGGAGGACTGCCGCATCTCCGCGACCGGGCCGTCGCCGCATCCGCAGGACCCGCTGCGCGAGGTGCCGCTGGTGCTCGCCGTCTGCTCCGGAGAGGACGGTGCGCTGACCGCAACCGCCCACCAGGACGGCACGGTGCTGTGGGAGTCGGCGCCGTCCCCGGCTGGTGACTGGTCGGTGCGGATCGACCAGGGGAGGGTGCTGGCCACCGGCACCGAGGCGGGCACCGAGACCGCCGGAGAGATCGTCGCCTCCGAGCAGCGAGCGGAGTGGACCGCTCCCGGGGCCGAGGGTGTGGCCCAGGCAGAGGCGTTCACCTCCCGGATCGGCATCGATGGGCGAGCGATGGTCGTCGCCAACGCGAGCGGGCAGCTGGTCGCCTATGAGACCGCCACCGGGGCGAACATCTGGACCCTGCCGCTCAGCTCCCCGGACGCGACGGTGAGCGGACGTCTCTCGGCGGGCACCGCGGTGGTGCTGGACCCGGTGGCGCGCACGTCACCGCTGGACCCGCGCGGAGCGCAGCGGCTGCGAGTGATCGACACGGAGACCGGCGAGGTCACCGCCGAGGCGATCATCGACGGGGACGTCGGCCCCGTGCGCCCCGTCGGCGGCGGCAGAGCGCTGGTCACCGTGGACGGGGAGAGCCTGCGGTTCGGGTCCTGAACCCGAGCCCGGACTGTGAACCCGGACCGTTGACCCGGTCCGTGGACACGGTTCGTGAACCCGAGCCCGGGCCCTGAACCCGAGCCCAGTCCGGAGCCCGCCCGCCGCAGCGACGTGACCGCCGCCGAGCTATCGACCCTCAGGCGGAGAGCTTCTTCGCCGCGGTGCTGTGGACGAAGAAGGAACCGAGCCCGATGATCGCGATGATGAGGAGGTTGCGCAGCACATCGACCGCCGCCGCGATGCGGTAGCCGTTGCCCGTGAGCTCGCCGGTATCAGCGTCGGCCATGCCGGACGCGAGGAGGACCACTGCCACGATCACGGTGACGATCCAGTAGAGGACGACGGACGCCGGGACCGCGACGGCAACCATGATCCCGCCGGTCCGGGCCTTGCCGCGACCCATCACCGCAGCGATGATCGCCAGGACGAACAGGATGAGGCCCACGGCGTGACTGGCAATGGTCAGCACGAGGGAGGTGAGCCCCGCACCGATTCCGAGCGCGCCCATCTCGCCACCGGCATCGGTGGCGGCGACCTCATCCGCTCCGATGAAGGAGGCCAGGTTGATGCCGAGGCGGATCAGCAGCAGCAGGGCCGTCCCGATCAGCAGGATCAGGCCGAGCAGCTTCACCCGGCGCCAGTTGACCCCGTCACCGGGCCCGAACTGCGGACCGGTGCCCATGCCGCCCTGGCCTGCGCTGCCCGGGTAGCCACCCGGCACCGGGGCGGGTGAGGCCTGACCCCACTGCGGCTGCTGCTCCCACTGCGGCTGCTGTCCTTGCTGCCCCCACTGGCCCTGCTGGCCGAACTCCGGTCCGTATCCCTGAGTCATGCGTCTCTCCCTGCGCTGCGCCGGAGCATCGCCAGCCGGCGACCTCTCGTGGTGCGCACCAGCGTATCGGCAGGTGCGACGGCCAGAGCACCGCGGAGTGGCCGCACGTGAGACGCCCCGGACCTCTCAGAGATCCGGGGCGTCTGCCATGCGTGGAGCTGGAGCGGTCAGGCGTTCTGCTTCGCCCAGCGACGAGACATCAGGGCGCCGACGATCAGGACGGCGAAGACGATCAGCACTCGGATGATCTCGGCGACCAGATACACGAGGGACATCAGGCCCACTGTGGAGATGTCGGTCGACGTGGCGAGGACCGCGATGAGGATCACTCTGAGGATCCAGTACGCGATCACGGAGAGGATCACGGTGGCGATGATGATGATCGCGCCCGTCCGGCCACGGCCGGAGGCCTTGACGATCACCATCACGGCGAGGACCAGCAGAGCCAGTGTGACCAGGCCGTTCACCAGCAGGAGCAGGAGGCCCAGGAGGCCACCGGCACCTTCGAGGCCAGCCGAGCCCGAGGCGCCGCCGGCGAACTGGACGGCGAAGACGATCACGTTGCCGATCAGGCGCACCGCGATCACCGCGAGAGTCGCGTAGAACATCCACTGGATCAGCTTGGCGACCGTCGACGCCGGACCTGCCGAACCTGCCGGACCTGCGGCACCCGGCGCTCCTGCTGCGCCGGGATAGCCCGCACCCGGGTAGGCGCCCGGCGCACCGGTGGGCGCTCCGGTGGGCGAGGCCTGTCCCCACTGCGGCGGCGCGGGCGGGGCCTGCTCGGGAGCCCCCCACTGCGGCTGCTGCTGAGGCTGCGGTGCGGGCGGCGGATTCTGCCCGGCCTGCCCCCACTGCCCCTGCTGTCCGTGGCCCGGTCCATACCCCTGAGTCATGCGTCTCCCTCGATGCTGCATCGTCGCGACGTCACGGCGACGCCCCTCCCAGGCTATCGCCCGCCCTCGTGGGGGAGGCGGTGGCCAGGTGACAGCGGGGTTGCGGAGTGGTGGCGATCTCAGGCAGGCACAGGGGCC